>JAAYBH010000124.1 GCA_012718935.1 Clostridiales bacterium | reverse complement strand
CCGCAGTAACGGCTGTACCCCAACCCCGGATACTCCTTGACCGAAGCATGAACCGTCGGATACCCGAGACACATATCGAGATTCGGCACAATATCCGACAGAATCTCGAATCCCGACGTCACCGGGCTCGTATTTTCCTTATAGACGACTTCAATCAAGCCCTGCTTTTTAAAGCTGGTAAATGGTATCTGCATTACTTTGTCGTTCATCGATGTACGCACGCTCCTCAGATGATGTTCCGATTTGGCCGCTACCACAATATAACATTACTGTATAATAAATTCAACAGCAGAGGAAAACCGTGAACGAAAAAAGTCCCGCGGCAGATTGAGGCTCTGCCGCGGGACGTCATGTATATTGCTGTTTTCTTGCTACTAAATATGCAGTGCGGCCTGGAAGGCGCCGTTGACGGCGGCGGAGAGGTTGCCGCCGACCTTTTTCGCGTCGCCGACGATGTAGCAATCCGTCTCCGGGGCGCAGTGGCGCAGCGAGTCAACCAGCTCATGGTTGATGCGCATGCCCATGGCCAAAAGGACGGTATCGGCTTCGATCTCGAACTGCTTGCCGTCCGGCCCTTTGGCGATAATGCCTTTATCGGTGACCTCGCAAATCGACGTACTGTATTGGATCTGAATACCTAAATCCTCAAGCAGCCTTGGCATTTCGCTCATGATAAACACCGGCTTCGGCATCATATCGACGAGGCCGGTGATCTCCCTGCCGTCCTCGGCGAAGTCGTGGGCGGCTTCCATGCCCACGTCGCCGGCGCCGACGACGACGACCTTCTTGCCGACCTTGTCCCGGAACTTCGTCTCGGCGTCTGCAGCCCACATGACGTTCGGCCGCGTGATGCCGGGAATGCTCCTCGGTACCAGCGGATCAGCGCCGACGGCGATGATGACCGCGTCGTAGCCCTCTACGTCAAGAAGCTCTTTGGTAGCTTCCGTATTCAACAAGATCTTAGCCTTGCCGGCCTTAACTGCCTTCTGGGCTTGGAGCTTCAGCCATTTCAGATAATCCTTCATATCGATTTTAGCCGGGGGCGCCGCCGCGCCGTTGACACAACCGCCGATATCGTTTGTTTTCTCATAAACCGTCACGTCGTGGCCCCGGTCAATGAGCGTATGCATTGCCGTCAGCCCGGCCGGGCCGGCGCCGACGACGGCAACCTTCTTCTTCACCTTCGCAGCCGGTACTTCGCCGTCGCGCAGATATGTCGTCATGCCGGAGATGGGATTGATGGCGCAGTTGATGACCCGCGGCATGCCCAGCCGCGTAGCGCAGGCATTACAGCGCAGGCAGGGACGGATATCCTCCCGCTTGTTTGCCGCGGCCTTCTTCGGCATATCGGGGTCGGCCATCAGCGGGCGGCACATGGCGACGAAATCGCACCAGCCCTTGGAGAGATATTCCTCGGCCAGGTCGACGGATGTAATAGAGCCGACAGCCGTCAGGCGGATGTCTCCCTGGAAGTGGTCCTTGATTTTCTCCGTCCAGTGGACGTTGAAGCCGCGGGCCATCGTGTAACCCTGGAGCCAGTAACGGATATATTTGTACAGACCCTCGGAGTGCAATCCGGCTGAGACGTTAAACATGTCGACGCCGTGGTCCTTGAGGATCTTCATGAGCTTCAGCGTCTCTTCAAAGCGCTGGCCGTCCTCGATGATTTCATCGGCAGAGATGCGATAGTCGATGACAAAGTTTTCGCCGCACAGCTCGCGGGTCTTCTCCACCACCTCGATGGCGAAGCGCGCGCGGTTCTCCAGAGAGCCGCCGTATTTGTCGGTTCGCTTGTTGTAGTGGGGTGAGGTAAACTGGGAAATGAGGTTGCCGTGGCCGCCGTGCAGGAGCGCGATGTCCATGCCGGCCCGCTGCATGCGCTTACACGCCATGGCATATTTCATAACGGTCTCGTCGATCTTCTTCTGGTCCATCTCGATGGGTATGTACGGCTCGCGGCCCGCCATTTTTGCCCGCATGATTTCGCTGTCGCCGGGGATCGGGCTTGAGGAAAACGGCACATGGCCGACGGCCTCGAAGGTGGTGTCCTTACCGTTGTGGTTGACTTCCAGCGACGCGTGGCAGTCGAATTCCTGCGCCATCTCCGCGTACCAGGACAGCGGAAGGACACAGCGGTCATTATTCAGGTCCAGCTGGCATTCCTCGTCCTTGCACTCGGTGATGTCGATGGAGGAGTTGCCCACGTACAGGATGGACGCGCCGCCCCTTGCGAACATACGGAACCAGTCCACAAACTGGTGGGTGACAAACCCCTCGGGGCTCGCCAGGTTCGGCGACGGCGGCGCCAAGATGATGCGGTTTTTAAAGTCCACACCACGAATTTTGATCGGTGAAAAGAGATGCGTGTAGTTGGATGCCATCTTTATGTTTCCTTTCATGTCAATCTGAGTCTTAAAGCGATTAAAGCTATAATACAATAAAATTCGATATGTAGCAAGCTCCAAATCAATAAGGGACTGTTCTAGAACAACATCTAGCCTAATGGATTTGTCATTCTGAGCGTCAGCCTGGGTTGGACGGTGAGATGACCTGACCTGTTCCCTCCGCGACAGTTTCTCCGATCAACCGCATCGCTTCTTCCTCCAGAGTCAAACAGTCCTTTATGTTTGCCAGCAGCTCCGTTTTGTTTTTACTAAAGGCTTCCCTTCCCGACCCGTACGGCAGGAGACCCGCCATTTTCTCAAAATGAGCGGCAACCTGACCATACAGCTCAGCGACCCTGTCCAGGCCTCTGAACGCGGAATATCCAGTCATGTATTTCAGATGCTCCGCGGCGCAGCGTTTCGAATAAGTATAGACTCCCAGGTTATACGCCAATCCGAACACATTCAAATCATCCTTTTCAACAGCGCTTATCAGATTCAGATACGCTTTCCTGCCGCTGCCGTATCTGGCATACGGGTAATGCTCCTTATTCCACTCGCCCAGAGCATACCTGAGGCTTTCAAAGCCGGTTATTTCCTCGTCGACAGGGTTCTCTTCATGGAATATCTGATAAAAAAGCTCCGGGATTTCCGATATGCCGAGCAACCCATAAGGCAGCGCTATGTCCTGGCGCCCCGTGCAGTCTCTCACAAAATAGGACTTGCTTTCGTCGTCGTATCCGTTGATGATGCCAAATTCATACATTGGCGACGGCGCCCAGGCGACGACGGCGGCCTCCCGGTCGATCGATTCCCTGATACGCGCCGCGGCGGCCGCCTGGATTTTCGTCTGCGTGTTCGGGTGCATGTTCGTGCTCGCCAAATAACAGTCGGAATGCACGCCTATCCTGTCCATCATCATCGTGTGCTCGGTAACCCAGTTATAAACCGTCGGCGAGCTGGGACATGCGTCTTCGCGCACGACAAAACGGAACGCCAGTCCCGTCATGCCCATGAATTTCACCATGTCGTCCCGCCAGAAGCCGGCGGCTTTTAGGCAGCCGTAAGCGGCGGAGGCGTAAGACGTCTTGCTGAAGCCCATTTGAACGTCTTCAAGTATCTTTCTTCTCTCCCTGACGTTTGGGCTTAAGATGTCGTCCACCGTCGTCTCCAATATGCGCGCCAGCTCCGGTAAAAGCGAAACATCCGGCAGCGTCTCGCCCCGCTCCCATTTCGAAACCGCCTGATACGTGATCTGCAGCTTTTCCGCAATTTCATTCTGGGTCAGTCCCCTGCCCTTTCTCAGATGCGTTATGTACTCTCCGATCTTAACATTGTTCAGCGGCATGACGTCGCCCCCTTCCAGATTATAGCACCCAACGCCTTGATTATAGCACAATCCGGCTTTAATAAAATAGCCGCGTTATTGAGCTGGCGCCGTCACACTCAACCCCTGGTTGAGCCGCTGCCGTCCAACTGCATGAGAAATCCCGCCTTCCGGCGGGATTTCTGTTACTTTATTTCCCGTAGCAAATCCTCGACTGCTTATATAACTCCTCGCGGAAAACCTGCGGGAGGAAGAAGGCGCCGTTTAAGAGCGACGGTTTATCGGGGTTGCAGTATTTCTCCGCGTAAGCCTTCGCCGCCCTGCGCTGCTCCTCCTCGGAGGCGTCGGGAGCAAGCTCGGGATAGACGCCGATGAGGATCTGGTCGCCGTAGAGCTCGTAGGCTTTGGCTGTGTCGTTCATCTGCTGCCCGCTCCAGGAGTCCCAGCCGCACTTGATCATGTTCGGCACCTGCTTCAAATTCTGGCCGCAGCAGTGGAAGTCGCAGAATTTCCCCTTTGAATGGAGGAAATCGGTCAGCCTGCGCATATACGGGACAAGCATCTCCTCGGCCACCGCCGGCGAGAAGAAGGTCTCCTTCTGGCTGCCCCAGTCGTCATGAATGTTGAAGCCGGCGATACCCGGAAAATACGTCATCATTTTATCGCAAATTTTTATGTACAGGTCCGTCAGCTTGTCGTAGAAGTCCTTAACGGCGTCCTTCTGGTCGTCGTCGAAGATCGCCATGATGGCGCCCTCGAAGTCCATGAAGGAAATGAGGCGCTCGAACCAGCCGTTTAGCATGGAGATCATATTGAAAACCTCGGGCTTCAGATATCCCTCGTTTTTCTTCGCCTCGCCCTCCCAGTCCCAGCTGTCGATGTCCGGCCAGACGACCTTGTCATACCACTCATTGGCGTCATTTAAAAACGGCTTACCCGGCCGGACCATGGAGCCGCCGGCCTGGGGGACATACTCCCACTCGATGCCGAACATATCCTTGCCGCCGCCCTCCTCCGGCTTCATACCGTTGGCGTCAAACACAAAGGCACGGGCCACATTGTCGGGGTAGACCTTCGGGGTGAAAAAGCCGTTTTCCATACCGGTGAGCTGCCAGATGGGCTTTCTCTGATAGGCGGCGAGCGCCGCTTCCTTCAGCGATACGGGGTAGTTGTAAACGGGTATCTCCATACCGAAAAAGCCGGGTTTCATCGCGATGATGTCGAGCTCCTTGGGATCAAAGGGGATGGACATTTGCTTTCCTCCTCAAAAATAAAGATAAATCATATGTCTGATTATATATCTTTATTCAGTTTTTTCCAACAGCTTTTTAAATATGAAAACTTGTGAAAATGTATCTTGACTTATGGGTTTTCATTGGGCTGCTTTGACGATGACCTTTTTGAATTCGCCGATCTTGAGCGTCACAGTAGCTCTCATGTCTGTTGACTCGGGGCTAGTGTCTTCCCTGACGGCGATGCCCTCGATCTCCTTTGCCGTCTTGCCCTTGACGTATGTGCCCAGCGCGGCGGTCTGTTCGAACCACTCCTTGCTAAATCGTGCGAACAGCTACACCAAAATGCACCGCTAATTCCTTCGCGGATACAGACCTTTTCTGTAATAGAGTGTAGATAATCTCGAAAAGCCTATTCAGTTTCATTTATTAACCTAAAGTTTGGCATGATGGACAATAATAAATTGCTCCGCCTAAATAAGCTTCTTTCACTAAATTACCGCTGCAAATTTGGCAGAAGCTCGAACGCTTCCAGCTATTTGCAGAGAGTACGGTCTGATAACCGCCCCACTTGTTAAACAGGTCCTTTTCCGTATCCCGACCGCCGCCATCCCGCATTTCTTTAAGGGTAGATTTAACGGAGTTAAACAACCTTCCCTTGTCATCATCCGATAGGGTTTCCAGTTTGCGCTTTGGATGCAGCCTTGCTTTGAACAAAATGTCGTGCAGCACCCCATTGCCCAAGCCTGGGATGCGTTGCTCGGTGGCAAGCAAAGCCTTCATGCTAAGTTCGGGCTTTGCGGATTGCAGCAGTCTGTCCCAGTAAGCCTTATTAAAAGCATCTTCCAATGGCGATGGCTTAACAATATCCCCTGAAGGCTTCACGGCTGGCAAACAAAACATACCGCCCCACATCTGTACCGTGCAGCTCATAAAAGAGCCATCATCAAACTCCAGCAAAAGCTGGTGGGATTTGGGAAGCCTTTCTCCTTTTGTGTGATATTTAATGGGAGTGCCTATAACTAAAAGCATATCACCACAAAGGATTTCCGTGCTGCCTCCGTTGCTCCCTATACCGGGGTTTGCTGACACGACTGTCTTGTCTGTTAGCATTGCTCCATAAGCGGCCGGGTCGCCAGTGTACCAGGCGAAGGTGTGCGGATGAGCATTAGCGGTTGCGGCTTTGATTGTTTTACCAACTAAGGTGCAGTTAATTTGCTCGGCCAGCACATAGGTTTCGGGAAGCTCTATCATTTCTTCAGCCCCTTACACTTTTTGGTGTATCATACACCATATAACTTGATAACAATACGTCATGTATAAAATTTTTTTGGAATATTTACTTGCTCGCTCAACCATTCTTCCACCCTGTTTTCCATGAATGTTTCACCCCTGTTCATATCTATCACGACGTAACCTCTTTTCACGTAGTATGTTCTCCGTCCGATAATGACTGGCCGATCGACATTTCGTCGGGGCCTGTTCTGAGGGCGTTTCTGATCTCCGGCGACAGCACGGTGTTTCCGTCCTTGTATTGGCCGTTGCAGGTGATGAAAAAGACGCATCTTTTCAGGGGTATCCGCATTTTCGTCAGAAGGTCGTGGGTGATTGCCGCGTGCTTGCGGGCTTCGAGGATGCGTTTGGCGTAGGTGAGGCCGATGCCGGGGACGCGGATGAGGGTGTCAAAATCCGCTTTGTTGACCTCGACGGGGTACATGTCCAGATGCCGCAGCGCCCAGGCGGCCTTCGGGTCGATATCTTCAAATAAAAACGGCTCAGCTTCGGGCGTCACGTCGTCGGATGAGAAGCCGTAGAGCTGCATGAGTCGGTCCGCCTGATACAGCCGCGCCATGCGCCAGTACGGCGTCTGAGTCAGCGGCAAAGCTTCGTCTTCATATCCCTTTGCCTCGTGCCGGTAATGAAACGCCGTGTAATAAACCCGCTTCAGGCGGTATTTCCTATACAGCGCGCCGGACAGCGTCATGATGGTGCGGTCGTCCTCGCCAGTGCTGCCGGCCATCAGCTGCGTCGTCTGGGAGACTGCGAACTGCCGCCGGTCATACTGTGCGCTCTGTATCTGCTCGGCAATATTACCCATCGGCGTCAGGATGTTGGCCTTATTCTTCTGCTTGGCGATGCGCTCGTATCCCGAGCTTTGCGCCACCTCGATATTGACGCTCAGGCGATTTGCGTATTTCCCCGTTTTTTCAATCAGCAGTGGGTCGGCCCCCGGCATGACCTTGGCGTGGATATAGCCGTAATAAAAAAGCTCCTCCCGCATGACGCGGACGCACTCGGCCAAAAGCTCCTGGGTATAGTCGGCGTTTTTATGGATTGCCGACGAGACAAAAACGCCGTGCCCATTTCTCTTCGCCGCGTCGACGGCGATTTTCGCCAGCTCCGACGACGTATGGCTGTAGACAGTTCGCTCCTCCCTGCCGCAGCGGTTGCCGCAGTAGGCGCAGTTGAAAACACAAGCGCTGGAGAGGAACATCTTCGGCACCTTCGGCGGTCCAGGCCGCCCCTTGATATCGGCCGCGCATAAAAGCGCAGTGCTCTCCGCCTCCCCGTCGACGCCGACCTCGTATTGGGCGTCCTCGTTCATCAGCGCCAGCTTGTCTGCCATATCGAGTTCCTTCGGTATGATGATATTTGACATACAAACGACCTCCGAACCCATATTGGCTGTATATATGCTACCACAACAGCAGTCCGAAAAACGCCGCTGTTGCGCGGCGCGGCACAGGGATGGTGCGTATAGAGACTTCTTTGAAGTCTCTTGGATGCCGCGCCCTACGCAAGGCACCTGTGTTAACCTAATATCCACAGCCTGGAACGCCAGTTGCTCGCGTCGGTTTGAGCCGTGGCGCTGGTATGATCTTTGAATAATAGATGCGTATTGATCAAAGAATATCAACGTAAAGACTACTAGTTCGGAGGAAATAATGAAAGCGAAAAAAATGGACCATCCCAATCAGGGTATTACCTGCGAGGTATCCAACTGTCAGTACTATATGACCGGCGACAACTGTTCGGCTGAAAAAATCCAGGTGACACCCCGGCACGCAAATAATTCCGGCGAAACCGACTGCGCGACCTTTATCGCGCAATAACACCCCACGCATTTAGGTATGAACCTGCCGTCACAAACGGCGGGTTTTTT
>JAAYBH010000123.1 GCA_012718935.1 Clostridiales bacterium | reverse complement strand
TCAAGCACGTCAAGCAAATCCTTTGAGCTGAGCCTTCCCCTTTTCTTGCCCTCTTCGATAAGCGCCGACAGGCGTTCCTCGTTATACTGCTCCTTTGTCTTTTCGGGGATTTCTTCTTCCTCTTGCGTTTTTTTCTTTAAATCCATATCCTTATCCTCCACACCCTGATTGATCTCTGTATTTCTTCGAATTTAAATCTTTATCATACTTAGATATAGTATTTTGTTTTTCTAAAGCTAACTTGAGAGCATTATCTATAATATCGCTTTCTGTGGTATTTACATTATTTTTAATAAACACCAATTTCTCTTTTCTTATTCTATTTATGTATGCGACTAATGCTTCTTCTCTTTTAAGATTCTCATTATAGTTCATGAAACTTAGTAATTGAGTCGCTTCTTCAGAATCTAATTCCGTTAGGATTGATGCTGGTGATGTACCAATGTTCATATTTTTTCTCTTCAGTATAATATCATAAGTTTTAGCTAGAAATGGTACGGTAAACTCATCCCGAGAGAAACTATAATATTCGAGTAGTTTAAATAACTCAACATCATTAAGAAGCAACCTAATTATCCCTTGTTCTGCTATCGCTGAGTTAGAATTTTCGTAATGTAATTTTTTGGTTTTGTATTTTTTTGTCGCATGATTAATCATTTCCCTAGTTTCCTGGGCACTATTGCCTAATTGCTTTTTTTGCTTCTTTATCTTGGCTATCTCATTAGTTATAGCATCGTATGATATACCAACAAGTTCTGAGACTTTTCTACAATAGACTTCCCGTTCAACTAGATTACTTATGCTTGAGAGTATGCTTATTGCTTCTTTGATATACTTTACTTTCTCATCATTATTGTTAATATCATATTTGGTTTTTATTGCTTGAAGCCTATAATCAACATGGTGCTCGCTGCGTTCGAGAAGGAGGCTGAAGGCATCGCTTCCAAATTTTCTGATAAATTCGTCGGGGTCCTTTGCCCCCTGCATCCGGAGAACCCTGACGCCCAGTCCCGCTTTTTCCAATATCCCGATCGCCCTCTGGGACGCCTTCATACCGGCCTCGTCCGTGTCGTAAGCAATAGTCACATTTTGTGTATATCGGGACATCAGCCGCACCTGCTCCTCAGTCAGGGACGTACCAAGGGATGCGACGGCACAGTCAAATCCGGCCTGGTGGAGGGCGACGACGTCGATATTCCCTTCCGTCAGCAGCAGTATGCCCGCCTTCGATTTCTTTGCCAGATTCAGTGCAAACAGGTTTCTGCTTTTATCAAACACAACGGTATCGGGCGAATTTAAATATTTTGGCTCTCCGTCACCCAGAATGCGCCCCGAAAAACCGATGATACTGCCCCTAACGTCGATGACCGGGAACATCAGCCTGTTGCGGAACGCATCGTACACACTCTGGGCATCCTTCCTGCTCTGCTTCACAAGGCCGGCGTCCAGAAGCTCCTGTTTCGTGTATCCCTTCTCAGTCATGGCGTCATACAGCGCATTCCAGGAATCCGGCGCGGCGCCCAGTCCGAAGCGTGTCACCATGGCTTTTGTAATGCCTCTTCTGACGATATACTTCTTTGCTTCTGCTCCCTGCGGCGACAATAAGACAGTATAAAAAAAACGCGCCGCATCGCTGTTGAGTTCAAATAAGCGCGCCCGTCTGCTCTGTGTCTCCTTTGAAACCCTGTCGTCCGGTACTGTCATCCCCGAGCGTTTCGCCAGAATCTGAACGGCATCCGGGTAAGAGAGATTTTCTATTTCCATAATGAAGTTTACGACACCGCCGCCCTTGCCACAGCCGAAGCAATGGTAGATCTGTTTATCCTGACTGACGGAAAACGACGGGGTTTTTTCGCTGTGAAACGGGCAAAGCCCAAACATATTGCTACCGCTTTTCTTTGTCAGGTGGACGTAAGTGCCGACAACATCCGCAATATCATTCCGCGATACAAGCTCATCGAGGAACGCTTCAGGAAAAGCCATTTTTTGACCATTCCTTTCATCGGTATTTATACCATTTCATCATTGTTTTTATACATGAAACGCGGATACTCCCGCTTATTTTACCTGCCATGATTCGGGGATGAACAACTCGCTGTACCGAGACATGGCATATTTGTCCGTCATGCCCGAAACATAATCGGCTGTCGCCCGCCGGAGGCCGTCCTGGTCGGCTGATTTCCGGTAATCAGCCGGGAGCTTGTCCGGATTTCTGACATAATACTCGAAAATCCCGCTTAAAACTCCGAAAACCTTTTTTTCTTCGTTTTTCGCTCGCATATTCGTGTAGACATTCTCAAACATAAAGCTGTGAAAGCTATCACACACGAAGCTGATGCCGGGGCTCATGCAGATACGGTCGTTTTCCGCGCTGGCGTTAATAATATCCTTGATCATCGTATCGATTCGAACGCTGTAGTTGTCCCCCAACGCGCACTTGATTTCCTCGGGAATATCGGATTCCTTCAGTATACCGGCCCGCAGCGCATCATCCACATCGTGATTGATATAAGCCGCTCTGTCTGATAGCCGGACGATTTGGCCTTCCAGCGTTTCCGGTACTCTGCCGGACGTATGTGTCCTGATACCGTTTCGAACTTCGTATGTCAGGTTGAGCCCCCTGCCGTCCTTTTCGATCTTATCGACGATCCGCAGACTCTGGTCAGCGTGAACAAAACCGCCTTCCTCTTTAAGTATGTCGTTCATCGCCCGTTCACCGGCATGGCCGAACGGCGTATGGCCGAGATCGTGCCCCAGCGCGATGGCCTCCGTCAGGTCCTCATTGAGCTCCAATGCCCGCGCGATCGTGCGGGCGATTCTGGATACTTCAAGGGTGTGCGTCAGACGCGTTCTGTAATGGTCCCCTTCAGGCTGAAGGAATACCTGTGTTTTATGCATCAGCCGCCTGAAGGACTTGCAGTGGATAATCCTGTCGATATCACGCTGAAAACAGGTTCGGACGTCGCTTTCGATTTCGGGGACCTGCCGCCCCTTTGTGTTCACGGAAAGAACGCCCTGCTGAGATATCATAACGCTTTCCAGCGCCGCGCGCTTTTCTCTGAAATTCGTCATAATATCTCCCTTCGCGTGATTTCGTTACATTATCCTTATACGCCGCACAGCTCTGGAACCCTTTATATTTGCCCTGAAAATTTTGATGAAACAGCGAACTGTTTCATCCTCACACATATGAAGACCGAAGCCGCCTGCCCCTATCTCTCATAAGCTCGTGATCGCATCGGCTTGGGACGCATTTTTATACCCGATACAATGCCCATTGCCGCGAACATTGTGACCAGCGAGGTGCCGCCGTAACTGAAAAAAGGCAGCGTAAGGCCGATGACAGGTGTCAGCCCCAGACACATGCCGATATTTTCAAAGGTCTGTGCGATGAGCATAGCCGCAAGCCCCGTACAAACAAGCATACCGATCGTATTGTTTGATTTGATGCCCACCTGGATGCAGCGCGTTATGATGGCAATGAGCAGCGCGATGATCAGGAGGCTTCCGACAAAACCAAGCTCTTCCCCGGCGACTGAAAATATAAAGTCTGTCTCCTGCTTCGGGATGACGTCGGATTGCGTCATCTGTCCGTGATATAGCCCCTGGCCTAAAAAATCTCCCGACGCAATAGCGAGCTTGCTTTGGCTGGGCTGCCAGGTGACGCCCTTCCCTGTCGGGTCAATGGTGAGGGGGTCATACGGCGCGAGAATCCGGTTTTTCTGCCCTTCAGACAACACAAAGTTCCACACCAGCGGCGTGACCGCTGCGATCAGCCCGAAACCGAGCAGCAGCCATTTGAGATCGACCCCGCCGACAAAGAGCATGACAATCAGGATAAACATGTAAACAAGCGCCGAACCGAGATCTCCTGAGGAGATGAGGATAAACATGAACAGGATGCCGAATATGGCAATGATTTTCAAAAGCGATACCGGTGCGTTGAGCGTCCGCCTCTCTCTGAAGTCTGTTATCATTTTTGCCAATATAATCGTATATGGGATTTTGACAATTTCAGACGGCTGTAGGCCGATACCGCCGAAACGGAGCCACGCCCTGTTGCCTCCGCCCTCATAGCCCCAGATGAAAAGCGTTGAAATAAAGAGGATGCTCAGAACGTATAATATCTTTGATTTGTCTGCGATCGTATCGATATCAAGAATCGAAAAGAGAATAAAGAGCCCGACGCCGATAATCAGAGAAACGACCTGAATATAAACATTGGAGCTGCCTGTTGAATTTCTGGTGGCGCTGTTAATCAGAATGATACCGTAGATCGAACTGAAAATACATAAAGCGAGGAGAAGCATGTCCGATTCCCTTGTATATTTAAGTATAGCATCCAGTTTCTTTTTCACCATGCCGCTCCTGACTGATTCATTTGTTATATTAATTTTAGCATTGTTTCACATATGAGTAAACAGCAAATTGCAAGCATTTGTTTCGAAATATCTCTTTAACAATGAATTCATAAGTGATATACTTCTCAATGTGTGATTAAAAAACGGAAAATGGTGGCACATGACGATTATTTCAAACAGCGAATCGGAAACTGCCCAAGCCGGCCGTGCGCTTGCCGCCGCACTGAGCAGAGGCAGCTGCGTCGCTCTTTACGGCGATCTCGGCGCGGGCAAAACCTCTTTTGTCCGTGGCCTTGCCGAGGGGTTGGGACTGAAAGCCCGCGTGACCAGCCCGACCTTTACAATTGTCAACGAATATCCGGGAGATATCCCGCTTTTTCACTTCGACCTGTATCGTATCGAGAACGAGGACGAGCTTTTTGATATCGGATGGGACGATTATCTTGAGAGCGGAGCTATCCTCGCCGTTGAATGGAGCGAAAAGGCCGCCCATTCCTTCCCTGCCGGTACTGTCCGTGTCACAATCGAGAAAACCGGCGGCAGCAGCCGCCGAATCCATATTGATCAGTCCGGGGGTACGCCATGAAGATACTGGCCCTGGAATCCTCCGCGAAAGCGGCTTCCGTCGCGTTATGCGAGAACAGCGACCTTCTTCTGCAATATTTCCAGAATTCCGGCCACACCCACAGCCGAACGCTTCTGAAAATGGCGGAAGACCTCTTAGGGAATATCGGTCTGAAGACGTGCGATCTCGATGTGATTGCCGTCGCCAGCGGTCCGGGCTCATTCACGGGTATCCGAATCGGCGTCTCAGCCGCCATCGGTCTCGCCTGGGGTGCCGGCAAGCCGGTCTGCGGTGTCTCGACGCTGGAGGCGATGGCATACCATGCCGAAGACCCGGAGTACACGATCTGTCCAGTCATGGACGCCAGACGCGGCCAGGTCTATAATGCGCTCTTTCAGAATAAGGACGGCAGTGTCGTCAGGCTGACGCCGGACCGGGCGATAGCTGTTTCGGATTTGGCCGAGGAAGCAAAGTCCGGCGCCCGGACATATATGCTGCTGGGTGACGGCGCGCCGCTGTGTCTCAGGGCTTTTAACGAGCTGGGTATCCCCTGCAGACTGGCGCCGCCTCTTCTGAGATTGCAGAGCGCCTGGGGCGTCGCATGCGCATCCCTGAACGCGCCGAAGGTCTCGCCCGATACGCTGAAGCCGAATTACCTCCGAGTTTCACAAGCCGAACGGGAGCGGAACGCTAAATTGATACAAACCGGCTGATCTGTTCTCCTGTTTTAGTCAGACGTCTTACCATTTGACCGGCGGAATGTGGTAAGAAAAAAACAACCGCCGGAGAAATGGATGTAACATATGTCATTACACGTTCTGGACCATCCCCTTCTGCAGCACAAATTGTCAATCATCAGGGACAAAAACACGAGCGTCAAGGAATTCCGGGAGCTCATCTCCGAGATTGCAACGCTCATGTGCTATGAGGCCACCAGGGATCTCCCCGTCGAGGTCTGCGAGGTTGAAACACCTGTTTCAACGGCAAAAGTCAGGAAGATTGCCGGTAAGAAGCTGGCCGTTGTCCCGATTCTCCGCGCCGGGCTCGGCATGGTGGACGGCATACTGACTCTGGTGCCGTCTGCAAAGGTCGGACACATCGGACTCTACAGGGATCCCGACACGCTTGAGCCCGTTGAATATTACTGCAAGCTGCCGAAGGATATTGCCGACCGGGAGGTTTACATTGTCGACCCGATGCTCGCCACCGGCGGCAGCGCCACCGCAGCAATTCAGTTTATTAAGAACTACGGCTGCCAGCACATTAAGCTCATGTGCATCATTTCGGCGCCCGAGGGCATCAGCCGCGTCCAGACCGACCATCCAGACGTTGATATTTTCGTCGCTTCCGTCGATGAAAAGCTCAATAGCCACGGCTATATCGTCCCCGGCCTCGGCGACGCCGGCGACAGGATATTCGGAACGAAATAAGCGTCAAACAACTTAATAAACGTTCTTTTACCGGGTTATGACCGTGCAGGTACAGGGTACATTTGTATTCTGTACCATTTCCCGTTGTCAGCAGTTTTCATTAAGCTTGTTGTATAATAAGCGTACCGTCAGTCCGAGCAGATAGGCCAACGTGATTGTTGCCGGAGGTTTAGCCGCTCAATTCAGCCCATTCGTCATATTTGGCGTCGAGCTGCTGCTGGTGCGCCGCTTCATCCCTGTCCAGTTCCAGGAGCTTTTCGTAGTCGGCGCAGAATTCATCTTTCTGTGCGGCGATATTGTTCAGCTTCTCCTCCAGCGCGGCAATTTCGCGTTCGAGCTTTGCCTGTTGCTTTTCATTTGAGGCCGGCTTTTTTTGCTTTACCTTCGCCGCGGACTTCGTTTCACGAGCAGGCGTTACCTGTTTTGGCCGGGCGGCTTTATAAGCGCGGTATTTTTCGTATGTGCCCTTAAAGTCGGTGATTTTTCCGTCCTCCAGCTCCCAGATGCGGGTGGCGAAGCGGCTGATGAAATAGCGGTCGTGGGAGACGAACAGGAGGGTTTCGCCGTAGTCCTCGACGGCCTCCTCGATCCACTCGCGGGAGGCGATATCCAAATGGTTTGTGGGTTCGTCGAGGATCAGGAGGTTGATGCCCTCCTTCATGAGCGTACACAGCTTCAATCGGCTCTGCTCGCCGCCGGACAGATCGCACACCTGCTTGAAAGCATCCTCGCCCGGGAATTTAAAAGCACCCAGCCTGTTTCTGGCTGTCTGCGGGGAACAGTCGTCCTCATAGACGAGGGTATCGACGAGTGTACGGTACGGATGCTCGAAATGGACGATCTGGGGCAGGTAGGCTGTTTTGACGGACGGCCCTTTTTTGACAATTCCCGTATCGGGCTTCAGTTCATCCAGTATGATCTTGATAAGCGTCGATTTGCCGGTCCCGTTGTCGCCGATGAGGGCGATACGCTCACCGCCCTGAACCAGCAGGTCAATGTCTGAAAACAGCTTGTTACCGTCATAATATTTGGAGACGCCTTTTAAAACGAGCACCTCGTCCCCGTGGAATTCCCTTTCCCCGAAGCGCGCTTTGAGGCTCTTCTCCTTCGTAGGCCGTTCCGTCTGAACAAGCCGTTCGATCCGGCTTTGGATGGCAAACGATTTCTTCATCAGATTTTTATTCCCGGTCCCCCATTGATAAAGCCGGTCAGCCGCCTCCTGCAGACGCCGCGCCTCCGCCTGCTCTGATTCATATTTCTTCAGCTGCTCCTGATAGCGGCGTTCCTTCTCCGCCACATAAAAGCTGTAATTGCCGCCGTAAAATTCCGCTTTTCCGTTCAATATCTCGATGGTCCGCGTGACGGCATGGTCCAGGAAATACCGGTCATGGGAGATGATGAGGACCGTCCCCCTGAATTTTGCCAGATAATCCTCAAGCCATTCCGTGGCGTTGATGTCCAGATGGTTCGTCGGCTCGTCCAAAAGGAGGATATCCGTATCCTCCAGGATGAGGCGGGCGAGATTGACACGCGTTTTTTCTCCGCCGGAGAGCGTGGAAAAAAGCTGTTCCCGCTGCTTCTGCGGGATCTCCAATCCGTTCGCGACGCGATTTCGTTCAAAATCCAGGTCATAACCGCCGGAGCGCTCATATTCGAACACGAGTCCGTCGTACTCCCTGAGAAGCGCCGGTGAATGGTCGTCGGCCATTCGCGCCTCCAGTTTTTCCATACAGACCTTGATGTCTAAAAGCCTTTGCTGCGCCGAAATCAAAACGTCTTCCGTCGTAAAGCACTCCGGGTATTCCGGTATCTGCGAGATGAGCCCAAGCCGTTTGTTTTTGGGAAGGACTACGGCGCCCTCGTCCGCCTCGTATTCACCGGCCATAATGCGGAAAAGCGTTGTTTTTCCCGCGCCGTTCTTACCCAGCAAACCGACGTGTTCACCCTCATTTATCTCAAAAGACAGCCCGTCGAGGATGTCCTTTCCCTCCTCGAAAGCCTTTTTGACGCTCTGTACTGAAATGTCTACCATATACCCTCTCCGGCGTAAACTCATATCCGCTGATTTTTATATTTTATTATAGCATAAACGTGTTGTTAATCTCAACGCGCAATGCTATAATACGTGCAAATACCGAAAACACATTCGACTTATTGTCGTAACTGAGGTGATCCTGTGCAATTCGCTATAGACGGTACGACTAAAATAGACAAAGCTCTGCGTTATGACGCCGTTATCATCGGTGCCGGTCTGGCCGGTCTTTATACTGCGCTCAATATTGATGAACGCTATTCCTGTCTCATATTGGCAAAGGAAAAAATAGAAATTTCAAACTCCTGGTTTGCTCAGGGTGGCATCGCCGCCGCTATTTCGCAGGACGATGCGCCGATTTTTCATCTGGAGGATACGCTGATCGCCGGCGCCGGTCTCTGTGACAAGGACGCCGTCGGTATCCTCGTTGACGAAGGTCCCCATGACATCAACAGGCTCTTCTCACTCAGGGTTCCCTTCGACCTCAACGAGTTCGGCGGTTTACAGATCACGCGGGAGGGCGGACACCGGAAAAACCGCATAGTCCATGCCGGAGGAGATGCGACGGGGCGTGAAACCGTCAAGGCGCTGGCACATATAGTCGCCCAGCGCAGAAACATAACGTTCAGCGAGAACACCTGCTTCTACGATATCCTTAAGGATGACAGCGGTTCTGTCTCCGGTCTTATCGTCAGGAAAGACGACAACAAATTTTGTCTGATCGAGACTCAAAAGGTCGTCATCGCCACCGGGGGCATCGGTCAGGTGTATAAATCCACGACGAATCCTTCGGTAGCTACGGGTGACGGCATCGCCGCAGCCATGCGCGCCGGCGCCGTCATCAAGAACATTGAATTTATCCAGTTTCATCCCACCGGACTCTGGAGCCCGATACCCGAGGACCGCGAGTTTCTTATCTCCGAGGCTGTCCGCGGAGAAGGCGGCCTTCTGAAGAACAAAGACGGCGTCCGGTTCATGGAGGGAACCCATGAGCTCAACGAGCTGGCCCCCCGTGACATTGTCGCCAGAGCCGTCATCAAGGAGCTCCAGCGCACCGGGGACGACCATGTTTTTGTTGATATCACTTCCAAATCTGAGGAATTCCTCAAAAACCGTTTTCCGACAATTTATGAGGAGTGCCTGCGCCGCGGCATCAATATTGCCCGGGACTGGATCCCCGTCTGCCCTGTCCAGCACTACCTGATGGGCGGCATTGAGACGGATATTGACGCGCGCACAAATATTGACGGGCTTTACGCCGCCGGCGAAGCCGCCTATACGGGCGTGCACGGCGCCAACCGCCTGGCATCGAACTCCATGCTGGAATGCCTTGTCTTCGGCCGGCGCGCCGCCGAGGATATCAATCGAACACTGGTTGAAACAAAAACGCCGGTGAAAGCCACCATACCCCAGCTTCCCGAGAGATTACGCATGGACTTTGACTACAAAGCCCTGCGCTGCAGGATCAAGGACCTGATGAGCGATTACGGCTATGTCACCCGCACGGGGAAAGGGCTTTCCTACGCGCTCGGGCAGGTTGATGACATCCTAAAACAGCTTATGAGCACTTATGACGATTCAACGGTCTATTTGGAGACACTAAATATGGCCACCGTGGCGAGCGCCATTCTGAAGGCCGCGCTCGATCGTACCAAAAGCATCGGCTCGCACTACAGGGAGGATTGCTGATGTCGGAACAATTTGATTTTATCGGTCTGAATGAACTCATTTCCAAGGCACTGGCCGAGGATATCGGAACTGGTGATATCACAACGTTAAGCTGTGTGCCCGAGGGCGCTGTTTCCAAAGGGAAATTTATCGCAAAAGCAGCGGGCGTTGTCTGCGGCACCGGTGTTTTAACGCGCCTGTTTCAAATCCTCGACAGCCGCGTGCGTGTCAGTATACTGCTGGACGACGGATCGAATGTTAAAAGAGGCGGCGTTATCGCTGAAATCGAAGGCCCGTCCCGCAGCATCCTGACCGGTGAACGCACCGCTCTGAATTTCCTGCAGCATCTGTCCGGGATCGCCACAAAAACAGACGAGTTCGTCCGGAGCATCGGCGGTTACCATACGCATATAGTCGACACACGCAAAACGATGCCCGGCCTCCGGGTACTTGAAAAGCACGCCGTTTGCTGCGGCGGCGGGCGGAATCATCGCTTTAACCTTTCCGACGGCGTTCTGATTAAGGATAACCATATTGTCGCCGCCGGCGGTATCAAACCGGCTGTTGAAGCGGTCCGGAAAAACGCTCCCCATACGCTGAAGATCGAGGTCGAGACGGAGAACCTACGGCAGATCGACGAGGCATTGGAGGCTGGCGCCGATATCATAATGCTAGACAACATGACGGTCCCCGAGATGGCCATGTCCGTCAAGCATATTGACGGCCGCGCAATCACGGAAGCCTCCGGCAACATGGGCGACCGCAACCTCCGCGAGGTCGCCGCCACCGGCGTCGACTATATCTCCATCGGCGCTCTGACCAATTCCGTAAAAGCCCTGGACATCAGCCTGAAGCTGAAATAGCTCCAATCAGCCCTCTTCAAAAAACTTAGATATTGAGGTGCCGGTGATGGTTGACCCGGAGATTAGAAAACAGATCATTGACGCTTATAAAAAGCGCTCGCGGACGGATACGGGCGGCGTTTACCTCATTCAGAACACGCAGAACGGAAAAATCCTCGTTGAAATTGCGTCTGATATTGAAGCGGCAAAAAACCGCTTCAGCTTCTCTCAGAAGACCGGGTCGTGTGTCAATCTGAAGCTCAACAGGGACTGGACTCTATTCGGTCCTGATGCGTTTGTATTTGAGGTCGCCGAGACGCTCGACAAAAGCGAGACGCAGTCGCCGATGGAGTTCAGGCAGGATTTGAATGTGCTGAAAAAGATGTGGATGGAAAAGTATGAGCCGGGTTCGCTTTATTGAAAGCCCGGCTCACTTTTTTACTATTTTCAGTATGATTCCTGTGAATCCGTCTATTTCGCGGTGGCATATCCTTCGTGGGCCACAAGCTGCTGCCCTTCCTCTGTGAGCATCCAGTTAAACAGCAGCCTCGCCGGGCTGTCTTCCGGTGCGTCGGAGCGGATGACGGCGTAAAAATCGTTGACAAACGGGTATGCGCCGGAGGTGATGGCCTCCGTGGAGGGTGCGACACCGCCGACCTCCAGAAGGCGAATATTTCCATCCAGCTTCATGCGGCTGACATAGTAATAAACGTTGTAGCCGATGGCGTTTTCCGCGCCGTCGTAAACGGCCACAGCATCCACCAGCCCGCCCATTTCGCCGATGACATATTCTGCGGGCGCATCGGCCATGGGCGTCCCCTTCATGACGAGCTTGTTCATCATGGTCTGGCTGCCGGAAACCAGCTGCCGCTGGTATGCCAATATCCCGGCGTCAACGCCGCCCACATCCTTCCAGTTTGTCGTCTCTCCCGAGTATATGGCCACGAGCTGCTCAGGGGTCAGACTTTTGACGGGGTTTTTAACGTTGACGAGAAACACCAGCGCGTCCTTTCCGATGGGGGCCAGCTCCAGCTCGACACCCTGCGCTTTGGCGTAATCGAGTGAGCTCTGTGCGGGCGCGTAGACCAGGAGTAGGTCCACATTCCCTTCAATGAGCTGTGTATAGGCGTTGTCGGTTCCGGAAACCTTGACGTCATTCTCACGCGGAATCCCCAGGAGCACCGAGCGCACAGCGGAGATGAGCGGAATCGTAGCCGTCGACCCGTCGAGGCGCGGAATATTCTCCGGCGTGAACATAAAACCCGCCTCCGAGGTCTCCGCGGCTGCCGGCGCGCTCTCGGGCGGAGAAGCCGTGGGTTCAGGAGAGCCGGACGGCTTCACAGAACTGGCCGGCCCGTTGTTTCCGCAGGCGGCGATCAGGACGCATAACAGGAGCGCAATCAGGACTAGGCTTCTTTTCATTTCATTTCCTCCTCAGTCGTTCAGATAATCATAAATCGGCGTTTTAATGACCCAGTTTCCCTGCTCGTCAAGAAGACCCGCGCAGGCGTCCTGCCGGACAAGATAGCGGCCTTCAAACGGGATAATCTCGCGGTAAACCTCCGGCAGGACCCGGTTCCCGTCCCGGTTGTAGAGCGTGTGATATGTATTATCGGTTCCGTCGTTCAGGTCGGACATCCCCGCGGAAACATAGATATAACCGTTTCTGAAGTCCTCAACGCGCCCGTCGAAGGGACCGGCCAGCATAGCGCCGCTGCGGTCGGCGATGTACCAGGTCTCTGCAAGCCTGCTGGAGAGTGCCATGTTGCCGTTATCCAGGAAGGCCACATTCGCCGCGTACGGAAAGCTCTGCTTACCGTCGTCCCAATAGATGACGACGCCGCTGCTGCCCTGGGAATAGGAGGGCGTTGAGGCGGGGTCCTTACTATTCCACGGCGACTTGTCGCCCGTTTCCGGGTCGAGCACGACGTGTCCCCCCGGCGATTCCAGAAGGACGGTCCCGTCGGTCTGATGCGTCAGCCAGACGTCTTCCGGTCCACACAGAACGCGCCCGGACGCGTTAATGAGGCCGTATTTAAAGTTATCGTAGCTGCTGCCAGACAGGATTTCCGCCGTCCCCTCGTAAAAGGCTGTGATAAAGTCGTATTGGGCCGGAACGACGACGCCGCCTTCCCTGTCGATGACGCCGTACTTTCCGTTTTCGAAAAACCTCGCCAGCCCGTCAGAAAAGAACAGGCCGTAATAGCGCTGCAGCGTTTGATTTTTTACATCGGCAATGAGCGGGTCGGATATCGGAAACGGCAGTTGGTTTAATTGCTGCGGAGACGGCGTTTTATAAGGTCCTAGCACTGAGCTTCCCTTGATGTCGATGTAGCGATACGTTTCACCGTCGTCGGATAGGACGGCAGCCAGCCCGTCGGAAAAGCAGACGGGGTTGTTGTATTTGCAGGGCAGGAGCTCATTGCCCTCGTAATCGATCACGCCCCATCGGCCGTTTTCGCAGACACTGATATGCGCGTAAGCGAAATCCGGACGCCACCTTAAGGTGCTCCCGTTGAAATATTCCGAACCCGGGAATTCATAAGCGACACCCTCATATTCCCGCACCCCGCTGCCGTCGAGCTTACAAAGCGTGATTTTGGATGTGTCCTTCCCTTCCGCATCCACCCGGTTTTCAGTCAGCTTGTAAAGGCGCTTGCCATCCTTTTCTATGATCTCGGCAAGGTTGAATACAGGGTCGCAGACGATGCGCCCCTCCCCGTCGCATAGGCCGATGAGATCACCCGCCATCCACCATTGAACCACATACCCGCCCACATAAGGCCATATGCGGCCGTAATCGTCCCGGGGCGTCAGTGTGTGGGTAATCTCCGCGTAAAAGCGCGGCGGCGGGCTGGGCGGGACGTACGCCGACTGGGGCAGAGGTCCGTTCGGCAAAACAACAGCCTTATCAGTGCTGCCGGCCGCCGCCGATACGGATTCCGGCGGAGGAACAGCGGTCTCCCGGAATACCGGCAGGGGTTCTCCGCAGGCTGTAAGCAATAGAGACAGCGCAGTCAAAAGCATCGCGCCGGCTTTCCGCATCATGATGTCACCTCAATAACCAACTCAACGAAAAAGGGCCCAGAGGCCCATTTTTCACGCTTTACCGTCGCTGCCGAGGACGTTGACGATTTTATTTTTTACAAGAGCGCGGATATTGTCCCGCGCCGGGGTAAGATATTTACGGGGGTCAAATTCCGCCGGGTTTTTAGCGAGATACTGGCGGATACCCGCGGTCATCGCAAGGCGCAGGTCGGAGTCGATATTGATCTTGCAGACGGCCATTTTCGCCGCCTGACGGAGCATCTCCTCGGGGATGCCGATGGCGTCCGGCATGGCGCCGCCGTTATGATTGATGATCTCCACAAGCTCTGGTATGACAGACGACGCGCCGTGCAGAACGATCGGGAAACCCGGCAGTCTTCTCTGTATCTCTTCGAGAATATCAAAACGCAGGCGCGGCTTCTGTCCCGGTTTGAACTTATACGCACCATGACTCGTACCGATGGCGATGGCCAGCGAATCAACGCCGGTTTTTGTGACGAACTCCTCCACTTCATCGGGCTGTGTAAAGCTCGAGTCCTCGTCGGAGACGTTCACATCGTCCTCTATGCCGGCCAGCTTTCCCAGCTCGCCCTCCACGACGACACCCCTGTCGTGGGCGTATTCCACAACCTGGCGTGTGAGGCGGATGTTTTCGAGAAAGGCATGCTTCGAACCGTCAATCATGACGGAGGTAAAACCGCCGTCGATGCAGGATTTGCAAACCTCGAAATCCTCGCCGTGGTCCAGGTGGACGCAGATGGGCAGTCCCGTATCGGCCTCGGCCGCCTCAATGAGCTTCATCAGGTAAACGTGCTTGGCATATTTGCGCGCTCCGGCAGATACCTGCAGGATGAGCGGCGCCCCGACCTCTTTGGCCGCCTCCGTGATCCCCTGAATGATCTCCATGTTGTTGACATTGAAAGCGCCAATGGCGTAACCACCGTCATATGCCTTTTTGAACATCTCCTTTGACGTGACTATCGGCACGGCAAAATCCCCCTTTATTTGATATAATCCGAGCAATGGTATCAAACGTTTGTAACAACGCTTATTGCATTATTCTACCACATTATGACTCTTATTCAAGAATAAATCAACTTATTTATCATTTGATTTTATACAACCGCTGTGCTATCATTCAAATCGAAATGTGTTTAAGGAGGCATAATATGTCAGAGTTACTCAGAGGCGCCTGTGTCTTTGGTCAGTCCGGAGGCCCGACTGCCGTTATCAACGCCAGCGCATATGGCGTTATTAAAACAGCGCTTGAGGCGCCGGAGATCACAAATGTCTACGGTGCGGCCCACGGAATCACCGGAATCCTGGGCGATACGCTCTATGATATGGGCCAGGAGGACGCCGGGGAGCTGGCGCTGCTGCTCAACACGCCCTCGTCCGAGCTGGGCTCCTGCCGTTATAAAATCGCCGACCCCGATATAGACGACAAGGATTTTCGGAGAATCCTCGAGATATTTAAAAAATATGATATCCGTTACTTTTTTTATAACGGCGGCAACGATTCCATGGATACCTGCAGCAAGGTCAGCCGGTATATGGAGAAAAGCGGCTACGCATGCCGCGTGATGGGCATCCCGAAGACCATCGACAACGATCTTGTCGGCACGGATCACTGCCCCGGCTTTGGCAGCGCGGCAAAATATATCGCCACCTCCGTTGCGGAGGTCTGCAAGGACACCTATGTTTATGACGTGGGAACGATCACCGTCGTCGAAATCATGGGCCGCCACGCCGGCTGGCTCACTGCCGCCTCCGCGCTGGCTTCCATTTCCTGCGCGCCGCCCGATCTGATCTATCTGCCTGAGGTCGATTTTGACCTTGAGCACTTCATCAGTGATGTGACGAGAATCTATGAGGAAAAAGGCAAATGCCTCGTGGCTGTCTCCGAGGGCATTCATTACGCGGACGGAACCTTTGTCTCAGAGGCGAAGGCCTCTTCCACCGACGGCTTCGGCCACGCGCAGCTGGGCGGTCTCGCCGCCAGGCTGGCGGAGCTGATCAAGCAGCGTACAGGCTCAAAGGTCCGCGGCATAGAGCTGAGCCTTTTGCAGCGCTGCGGCGCCCATCTGGCTTCTCAAACAGATATCGACGAAGCTTTTCTGGCGGGCAAATACGCCGTCGAATGCGCCGTGAAAGGCGAAACCGGAAAAATGGTCGCCTTCGAGCGCGACATGTCGGGCGGCAGCTATGCCTGCAAAATGATCCTGCAGCCGCTGTCCGTCGTGGCCAACGCTGAAAAAAAGGTCCCGCTGGAGTGGATCACCCCGGAAGGAAACAACGTGACGGATGCTTTTATCGATTATGCGCTGCCGCTCATTCAGGGGGAAAACAAACGTATCCTTGAAAATGGTCTCCCCCGTTTCGCACAATTGAAAAAAGTTCTTGTAAAAAAATAAATTCCCGCTTTAAATAGAAATATAATGTTTAATCGAGGAGTGTTTTTATGTATCTCAAATCCATGGACAACGCTTTTTCGCTCAAAGGCAAAAATACCGTCGTGACAGGCGGCGCCAAGGGCATCGGGCTCGGCATCGCGACGGCATTTGCCCACCAGGGGGCCAATGTGGCGATTTTTGCACGAGACGAAAAGGCCGCCGGCGAGGTCATTAAGGATTTCAGCGGCAAATACGAAGGCAGCTTCTCCTTTTATAAAACGGACATCTCCAGCATGGAGAGCTGCAGGGATTCCGTCAGCCGTTATATCAACGACAACAAGAGGATCGATGTACTTGTCAACAACGCCGGGATCGGGACAGCCGGCCGGTTCGTCGATATGGACGAGGAGCTGTCCGACTGGTTTGAATGCTTTGACGTGGATCTGCACGGCGCCGCCAGGATGAGCTATCAGGTGCTCAAACACATGCGGAAGGCCGGCAGCGGCCACATCATCAACATCACATCCAACGCCGGTGAGATTATCAACAAGCCTTTCCTGACGGCCTACGCCGCGTCAAAAGCCGCGTTCAATCACTTCACCCGGTGCCTGGCCGCCGAGGTCGCTCCCGACGGCATCCGCGTCAACGCCATCGCCCCGGGCTTCACCTTCTCAAACTTCGTCAAGGATATGCCGGAGGAGGCGTACAAGGCGTTGTGCGCCGATATTCCCATTGGGCGCTTTGCCCAGGCCTTTGAAATCGGCGCGCTGGCAGTCTATCTCGCCGGCGATATCTCTGATATCGTCACCGGCGCCGTCTTCACCGCCGACGGCGGTTTCGCATTGCAGCATTGAGTTCATTCGCAGACAGTGCCGGATTGTCAACAAAGATTTGGGGCTGCAGCAAGCTTTTGCTGCAGCCCCACGACGTTTATGTTTTAGCCTGCCTTCGGATACTCGTGGTAATCAGCCGGAACCGTACCGCGGGCGACAAACGCATTAATATCGGTACCTAGCGGGAAATCAGGATAAGTACGCTCTTCATCAGTGGCGTCGGGGCCAAGATCGTACAAATCAACCCAGCCATAGAATTCCTTGTAGTTCGTCGGATCAACCCAAATCATGGGAAGTATCATTGAGGCATAGTTATGCTCCTCCAGAACGATTGGTTTTCCGTCATCGCCAATCTCGACCTTAGGCACCTGGTAGACAGGATCCAGTTCGCTCGAAAGCTGATATCTGTCTCCCTTATCCCATATAACCGCCCATTCCGGCCAAAGGGTATCGGGGGTGGCAAAGCCTGCCATCATTGCCCAAAGACCGTTAATGATAGCTTCCGCGAAGACAGGGGAAGCGGTTTCCAGGGATATTTTTATAGGCGTCGGTTCACCGGCATCCCACAGGCTGATTGCGCTGGCACCGGAGCCAAAGGTAGTAACGCAGACATTATCAACCATGTTCATGTTCTCCGCAACGACTGCAGCGCCCGCCGCGAAATCATAAATCGCTGCGCTTACCAGCCAAACCTTAATATTCGGATCCGGCGGATTCGACATGATCTGAGTTACGAGATTTGTCGCGGTTTGCTGATCAAACGCTCCGGAAGCGGTGTCCGCTATGATGAAGTTGCGCAGCGGGCTGCTCGGGTCGGGGTTATATTCGCCGAAGGTTGGGTTCTTTTCCGCCCAGACCTGCTTGGAGCCAAGCGTACGCTCATTAATCTGAGGCACCATCGAGAAGTTGATGGATATAAATCCGACTTGCTCCCACGGCACATCCGGATAGGCGTCCTCTTTCCAACGCATAAGTCCTTCCGCTAATTCTCTGCCGACTGCGACGTTGTTAAAGCCGACGTTCGGGCAGTAGAGGGGGCCGACCGAGTATTGACCAAGAATTGAATACGGTTGGCTGTAATCGCGCGCCTGAGCCATGCCCATCATCCATAGGATGTTGTTAGCCGCGCAAATCTCCGCAATACGCGCGCACAGATTCGGGTCCGCGTCAACGATAAGTCCGTCATATCCCATATCGGCATAGCTCTCCAAGCCTGAGAGGAAGGCTTCGTTACTGGCTTCCGCTGGCGCCCACATTCCGCCGTAATTCATATTGAGGCGTCCGCACCAGGTTTCAAACGCGTTGTTAAACGCGTCGAACATAACGCCCGTACCGCTGACCATATATGCTATCCTGTATTGCTTGTGCTGTGTATAATCGTAATCCCGATCGTAAAAACCAAGCTCCTTCGGACCTTTGGGACCATCCGATCCGCCGTTGCCAGCGCCGGCACCGCTGCTGCCGGGAGCGCTGCTGCCGGGGGTGCTGCTGCTTTCCGTGTTCTTGTCGCCTGAAGGGGTGGTGCTTCCGCAGGCAGCCAGTGCAAATACCATACCGAGCGCTAAAAATACTGCGAGTACTGTTCTTGCTTTTTTCATATCGATCCTCCTAATAATTTTTGAATTTCCTTCCGTGACGACAACAACCGTTATGTACCTCCAGGTGTCACAATATCTGACAAACCTGCGGATTTGCCGATTGCTCCGGAAAGCCGCAGGAAAAGCCATACACAGTTATTTGTTTATGCCCGCCATACCCGGCATGACCATACCGCCGCCGACGGCTTTGATTCCAAGCTTCTTCATTCTGATACGTCTCGAAACGTCGTCGATTGTAAGGGCGATGATAAGAAGCATGCCGTTAATAAGGCCATTGATCCAAATATTAACGCCCATGGTTTGCAGAGAATACGCGAGCAATTGCATCAGAGCGACGCCGAGGAAAGCCCCGACCAGTGAGCCTGACCCGCCGAAAAACGAGACGCCGCCGAGCAATGAGCCTATAAATCCCGACATGTGAGGCATCGTACCGACAAAAGCGGTATGAATCGCCATTTTATTCTGCGCAGCCCAGATAACGCCGGCGAGAGAGGCGACAACGCCGCTGTTTATATACAGTATTGTCCTTATTTTCCTGGGGTTCAGGCCAGCAAGGCGCGCGGCGGCCGGGTTTCCCCCGCACATCAGTATGCTTCTGCCAAAACTCATCTTTAAAAGCACGATGCTGTACACGATAACCAATAGCACCGCAAACAGGAAGAACACCGGTATGACCTCAAAGAGGAATGTACCGCTCAGACCGGTGAAGGCTTTGTCGGTAACCTGAATCTGAATGCCTTTGATAGACCAGTTGGCTATTCCATTGAAAACCGCAGCCATTGCCAGGGTAAATATAAACGCCATCAGGTTAAGCTTGACGATGAAGAACGCGTTCAACCCGCCTAAAAGCCCGCCCACAACTATGCACGGAATCAACATGAGCGGCCACGGAAGGTTTGGAAACAGCTCCAGAAGCCGTGCGAACACCAGCATGGCGCATGTCGCGAAGGCACTTCCTGCCCAGTCAATGCCGCCGCACATGAGCAGCGGTGCCACACCGCATACGAACACCGCGACAATCGTGATATTGTTCATGATTTGCCGCAGATTTGCTGTATTATACGCCCGGGGCGCGGCTATCAATGTTATAACCACAACCAAAACAGCGAGGCACAGGAGTTGAAATATCTTACCGCGCAAAAACAATCTCAAACTGGAAACTTTCATATCAGCAGGTCACTTCCTTTCAATTTAAGCGCCGACGCGCTTATTCTGTGCTCTTATGTTGAAGTAGTCAAACGTCAGAGCCGCTATGAGCAGAATGCCTGACAGCACCGGCGTCATATAAGGGCTTGCTCCGCTTGAAGTCATTCCCGTACCGAATGTATTGATGACAAGAAGTCCGAGGAACGCCCCGCCCAGGCCGCCAGAGCCGCCGCCGAATGATATACCGCCAAGAATAGCGGCCGTTATACCTGTAAACTGTAAGTTCGCGAGAGCTTGGGCGCCGCCCATCTTCACGCGCGAGGCATTGACGATCCCGGAAAATGAAGCAAGCACCGAACTATTGATGAACAGGAAGTATGAAAACCTTTTTGCGTTGATGCCCGCCAGGTGGGCTGCTGCCTGGTTTCCGCCCATGAGGTAAAGCGTCCTGCCGAATTTGGACTTTGAAAGCGCAAGCCCGTAAATAATAAAGAAAAAAACCATGACCATCGATGCCGCCGGCACTTCGCCGAATATCTTGTATGTTCCAATTTGCTGAATGAAATCATTGCTGAAATTAACCTGACCTATAAGCTGACCCGTCTTGTCCGTGCATATAATCTGCATGACGGCGCCCAGAACGATCGACATCGCCATCGTTGCGATAAACGGCGGCTGTTTCAGCTCATTGACGAGAACCGCGTTGATAACCCCGACCAGGGCGGCAGCCACCAATCCGATAACAATAGCCACAGGCCAGGATATATCAGTCCACGCCATGCAGACCGCAATAATAACGCCGCTCAGGGAGCCTGCGGATGCCGCAGAAAGATCGATGCTTCCGGATACTATAAGAAGGCCGACACCAATCGTGAGAAACCCGGGAACCGCCAGATCCTGAAGAATCCTCCAAAACGTCTTCATCCTGAAGAATGCCTGAAAACCGTCATTTCCAAGCGGCGAAAGAACGGCAAAAACAGCAATGACGACCACAAGCAGAATAAACAGCGGAAAGGCCTTCGTGCGTATCGCTTTTTTTATCGGCGATATCTTGGCATAGCTGTTATCCGTGTTTTCGGATTCGCGCTCTTTGGATATGTTCCTCATACCTTAACCTCCATCTGTTCAAGCATGGCCATTGCGAGCACGTTTTCCTCCGTGGCATCCGCTCTTTTAACAGTACCGGCGATGCTGCCGTTATGCATAACGACAATCGTGTCCGCGACGTTTATGACTTCCGTCAGCTCAGATGAAATAAAAATAACGCCGATACCCTGTTTCGCCAAATCGCACACTGTCTGGTAGATCTCGGCTTTTGTCTTAACATCGATACCCTTCGTCGGCTCGTCGAGAATTAATATTTTTGTGTCTATCAGCTCCGACGTCCAGCGCCCGAGAATAACCTTCTGCTGGTTGCCGCCCGACAGCTCGACAACCAATTTATCCACCGTCGGCGTTTTAATATCATATTTTTTTACGGCTTTAACCGTTAAAGCCTCGCATGCTTTGGTATTAAGGAACGGCCATCTGCGAAGCTTGCCCAAAACGGGCATACAAACATTGTCTTCAATGGAACGAAACAGCACGAGTCCCTGTTCCTTGCGGTCCTCTGGGCAAAGCGCGATACCGGCATCAATCGCGTCTTTCGGCGTTTTGAAACTCATCTGCCTGCCTTCCAGCCGGATCTCTCCCGAAATAATCGCATCCGCCCCGAAGATAGCCCGCATAACTTCCGTACGGCCGGAGCCGACCAGCCCCGCGAAACCCAGTACCTCGCCCCGATGCAGGGTGAAGCTGATGTCGGATACCGCATAGGTCGTCACATTATTGGCCTCCAGCAGCACCTCGCCGATGCTGTCGTTGCGGATGAGATTTGCATATGTATCGCCGATGTCGCGCCCGACCATCGCTGAAATAAGGGCTCTCTCGTCCGTCTCGGCCGTGACCAGCTTCGCCACGTACTTGCCGTCCTTCAGGACGACGATGTCATCGGTAATCTCAAATATCTCTTTAATACGGTGTGAAACGTAGATTATTATTTTACCCTCTTCTTTGAGCTGCTTGATGAGGTCAAAAAGTATCTTGATTTCCACGTCGGTCAGCGGTGCTGTAGGCTCGTCAAAGGCAATGACCTTTGAGTTACGCCTGTACGCTTTCATGATTTCTACCATCTGCTGATGGGCAATCGATAGAAACATGACTGGTACCTCCGGTGATATGGGAATTCCAAATTTGTCGATAATGGCCTGTGTCTCCGCCTTCAGCTGCGCTCGTTTGACAAATCCGGCTTTCTTCGGCAACGCACCGGCAAAAATGTTCTCCATGACGCTCATGGTCGGAATCAGCTGGCGTTCCTGGTAGATAACGCTGATACCAGCCTTGATGGCCTGTTGGGGAGAGATAAGGTTAAGCTTTTCACCGTTCAGACTGATTGCACCCGTATCAGCCCTCAAATCACCACTCATAATCTTCAGAAGCGTACTCTTACCGGCTCCATTTTCACCGAGCAGAGCCAGTACCTTTCCACCTTTCGATTTAAAGCTGATGTCGTCGAGCGCTTTGACCCCAGGAAACGATTTGCTTATCCCTTCAAACTCCAGATATTGTGCCATTGGCTTCCCTCACTCTCTTCGTAATTTATTAACGATATACCATTGCAGAGTCATGTGTGACTTGTTGTTTCTTACATTTTTTCAATTTATTTCCATTATTCATTTATAATACATTCGACATCAAATGTCAATTAACAAAAAATGCGCTGGTATAACATTAATGTCATGGTATTAACCGTTGATCTATATATATGAACGCTTCTTCTGAAACTGTACGAATTTGTCTTCTACGCCGCCGGAATAAAAAAAGCATTGAAAACACATAGTTTTCAATGCTTTTTTTTGGTCCGAGTGACAAGACTTGAACTTGCGGCCTCTTGACCCCCAGTCAAGCGCGCTACCAACTGCGCCACACCCGGATATGGAATTTTTGACGCTCAATGATGATAACACATATCGCCGCTTAATGC
>JAAYBH010000122.1 GCA_012718935.1 Clostridiales bacterium | reverse complement strand
TTTTCGTGTTGGTTTTTGCTATAACTTTTGCAGCAGCTCAGAAAATCGCCGTGAACCCGTAAGTGATGCCGAATATGATAAGCCCCGCTACGAGGACGCCCGCCACGATTGTCGGGACGGCAATCTTCAGCCGCATTCCCAGTATGGCGGCAATCAGCGCACCCGTCCATGCGCCCGTACCGGGCAGCGGGATGGCGACGAAGACTGCCAGACCGATGACCTCGCCTTTGTAAAGCGCGGAGCCTTTTGCCTGGGCTTTGCTTTCGAGCTTCTCGGCAATATTGGCCAGCCGCCGGCTCCTGCCCTTCATCCACGTAAAAATCCTGCGGATAAACAGGATGATAAAAGGGACGGGCACCATGTTCCCGACGAGACTGATGACCGTGCTGGCAACAGGGTTAAGCCCCATAGCCACGCCGATGGGAATCGCACCGCGCAGCTCGACGATGGGCAGCATCGAGACAATAAAGGTAATGAGCATTTTTCCGGCGTCCGAGGATTTTAACAGTTCTATGATGTCCATACACGTCTCCCGCTTTGTATTTAAGGCTGCCCGCGCAGTTTGATGATCCGGTCGCGAAGGACGGCGGCATATTCAAATTCCAGCATTTTCGCGGCGTTCGCCATCTCTTTTTCAAGCTTTGCGATCGCTTCGTCCCGCTCACGGCGGGTCATCTTCACGTCGCCGTCCTCGCGCCTGGGCAGGATGGCGTCGTCCTTTGATATTTCGAGCAGGTCGCGGACGCTTTTCACAATCGTCTTTGGAACAATGCCGTGAGCTTCATTGAAAGTCTTTTGCTTCATACGGCGGCGCTCCGTCTCGTCTATCGCCGCGCGCATGGACCGCGTGATCGTATTGGCGTACATGATCACGGTGCCCTCCTCGTTTCGGGCTGCGCGGCCGATGGTCTGGACGAGGGATGTCTCGCTGCGCAAAAACCCCTCCTTGTCGGCGTCCAGAATGGCTACCAGCGACACCTCGGGCAGGTCGAGGCCCTCGCGTAAGAGGTTAATGCCGACAATGACGTCGAATTCGCCCAGGCGCAGGTCCCGGATGATCTCCATCCGCTCGATGGTGGAGATGTCGTGGTGCATGTACCGGACGCGGATACCGGCGCCTGTCAAGTAGGCTGTCAGGTCCTCGGCCATCTTCTTTGTCAGCGTGGTGACGAGGGTCCGCTCATTCCTTTTGGCGCGGGTGTTGATCTCGCCGATGAGGTCGTCGATCTGCCCGTCCACAGGGCGGACGGAGATGGTCGGGTCCAGAAGGCCGGTCGGGCGGATGATCTGCTCGACCACCTGGGACGACCGGGACTTCTCGTAGTCGGAGGGAGTTGCCGAGACGTAGATCACCTGATGGACGCGCTGCGTGAATTCATGGAACTTCAGCGGTCTGTTGTCAAAGGCCGACGGCAGGCGGAATCCGTATTCAACCAGATTCTCCTTCCTGGCGCGGTCGCCGTTGTACATGGCGCGCACCTGGGGCAGCGTCACGTGGCTCTCGTCGACGAACAGGATAAAATCCTTCGGAAAGTAATCCAAAAGCGTCATGGGGGCCGAGCCCTCAGGCCTGCCCGTGATGACGCGGGAGTAGTTTTCGATACCGGTGCAGTAGCCCAGCTCCCGCATCATCTCGATGTCGTACATCGTCCGCTGGTGGATGCGCTGCGCCTCCACCAGCTTGTTTTCACTTTCAAAATACGCGATGCGCTGCTTCATTTCCTCCTGGATGTATTTAACGGCGCGCTCCATCTTGTCCGCCGTCGTCACATAGTGGGAGGCCGGGTAGATGGCGATGTGGGAGAGGTTTTTATAAGGCGTTCCGGTGACGACGTTGACTTCGCTGATGCGCTCGATCTCGTCCCCGAAGAACTCGACGCGGATGGCGTTCCCCCGGGCGTAAACAGGGAATATTTCGACGGTGTCGCCCCGGACGCGGAACATGTTCCGCTCGAAGGCGATATCGTTCCGGCCGTACCGTATTTCGACAAGCTTTTTCAAAAGCTCATCCCTGTCCCTGGTCTGGCCGACACGGAGAGAGATCACCATGTTGGCGTAGTCGATGGGGTCACCCAGGCCATAGATGCAGCTGACGGAGGAAACGACGATTACGTCCCGCCGCTCAAAGAGCGCCGAGGTGGCGCTGTGCCGGAGCCGCTCGATCTCGTCGTTGATGGCGCTGTCCTTCTCGATATACGTATCCGTGTGGGGGATGTACGCCTCGGGCTGGTAATAGTCGTAATAAGACACGAAGAATTCCACGGCGTTGTCGGGGAAGAACTCCTTGAACTCGCTGCACAGCTGGGCTGCCAGCGTCTTGTTATGGGCCAGCACCAAGGTCGGCCGCTGGAGCTTTTCGATGATCTTCGCCATCGTATATGTCTTGCCGGAGCCTGTGACGCCCAGCAGCGTCTGCTCCTCAAACCCCAGCTCCACACCCCGCGCCAGCGCCTCAATGGCCTCCGGCTGATCGCCGGAGGGCTCGTATTCGCTTACAACTTTAAAATCCGGCATGTCTGACCTCGATATTCACCGTCTTATTTCAGGGGATTCCCTGATTTGTTTCAACCAACCTATTATACCACAGGATACAGGTATTGTTTTAATTCCTCAAACACCTTTGGGGCGGAGATGATAAGATTGTCGCTGCGGATGTCATCGGGGAGATTGTCGGTGGGGTCTTTGAAGTACCCGATGGCTGCGCCGGCTTCTTTGGCGATGATTCTTGCGGCGGCCACGTCCCAGGGGCTCAGATGTGCTTCATAATAACACTGCAGCCGGCCGCAGGCAACCCAGCAGATGTCCAGGGCGGCCGAGCCGAGACGGCGGAAATCCCCGATGTTCGGAAGAAGCCTTTCCATCCGGGCGAATATCTCCCGGACGTCCTCCCCGTTTCTGACGTAGGGGAAGCCGGTGGCGACGAGGCATTTCCTCAGCGCGGGAGCGTCCTTGACGTATATCGGCTTGCCATTTAAAAAGGCGCCGGTGTTTTCGGAGGCATAGAACAGCTCGTCCATGAACGGGTTATAAACGACCCCGGCGCGAACGGTGTTATCCTCCGCGTATGCGATAGAAACGGCCGCCATCTGGTGACCGCTGGCGTAATTGACTGTGCCGTCGATGGGGTCGATGACCCAGGTGGGCTTTTTAATATCGTAATTCCGGTCCGTATCTTCCTCGGAGAGGAACGCATGCTCGGGATACAGCTTCAGAACCTCGTTTTTAATAATGTCGTTTGATATCATATCCGCGTTCGTGACGAGCTCAATACCGCCCTTCATGTCCTCGGTCAACGCACCGTTATCCCGGAGCATTTTGATTTCTTTGCCGGCGAGGCGCGCGATGCGGCAGGCTTCCTGCAGTAATCTCTCCAATGATTTCGATCTCCGTTACTGTGATTATAGTTCCTCTGATGGGGCTGGGATAGACGATTATTTTCTGAAAAAGCCGTTATCGGCCAGGGAGACGAAGTCGTCGTCGGCCACGATGATGTGGTCGGACAGGGTGATGTCGACGGCTCTCAGCGCCTCCTGGATCCTGCGCGTAGTGATTTTGTCCTCTTCCGAGGGGACGGCAATCCCGCTGGTGTGGTTGTGGGCGATGATGACGCTTGTGGAATTATAAACGAGGGCGTTTTCGACGATTTTGCGGATGCTGACACCCGCTGAATTGACGCTGCCCCTGAACAGCAGCTTGCAGTTTAAGACCTTGCATTTGGCGTCGAGGCAGACCAGATAGACGATCTCGTCCCTTTCGGCGTAAAAGCGCGGCAGAAGATACGCGCCCGCTTTTTTTGTCGAATCAAGAATGTCGTCGAAGCTGGCGCGGGACATGAGGTAACGCCTGCTGATCTGGGGGATGAGCTTGATATATTCGGCGGTATTGACGCCGATGCCCGGCACGCGGGCCAGCTCCTCCAAGGGCGCGTCAAAGACGGCGGCCAGAGAGCCGAACTTATTGATCAGGGCGTGGGCGATGGGGTTCACGTCCGAGCGCGGCAGCGCATAAAATAAGAGCAGTTCCAAAACGCTGTGGTCCTCGAAGCTCTCCAGCCCATACTCCAGAAACCGCTTTTTAAGACGTCCCCTGTGGCCCTCGTGAATGCTCATGCATCCACCCGATTTGCTCCGTAAAGAGCCAGGTATTCCTCCATTTTTCTCCTGCGCCCGTCCCCGGCGGGGAAGGACTCGATAATATCGCGGACGGTAACGATGGGGTAAACCTTGATGCCGAGCGTTTCCCGGAGCTCGTCCAGCGCCGACAGGGCCCCCGTGCCCCGCTCCATCCGGTCCGCGGAGACAAACAGCGCCACAATCCTGACCGGCGCTATACCGGCCAGGAGCTCCATGCTCTCCCGTACCGCCGTTCCGGCCGTGACGACATCCTCAATGATGGCGAGCCTGTCGCCCGCTTTCGGCTGATAACCGACGATGGCGCCGCCCTCCCCGTGGTCTTTCATTTCCTTGCGGTTGAAACAGTACGGGACATCAAGCCCGTGATTGCGGTACAACGAGGACGCCGCTGCAACCGACAGGGGTATACCCTTATACGCCGGCCCGAAAAGTACGTCAAAGCGCTCACCGCTTTGTATGATGCAATCGGCGTAATAATCGCCGAGCTGTGAGATCTGGGCACCTGTCCTGTAATTGCCGGTATTGATGAAATAAGGCGTCTTGCGCCCGCTCTTTGTCGTAAAGTCGCCAAAGGTCAGCACACCCGCGCTGATCATGAATTCGATGAAGTTCTTCTTGAGGCTCATTTGAACACCCCATTTTCTGGTGAATTTACATGTCATTATAACATTACACAAAACGTCAGGCAATGCTTTGCTGGTAAAAACAAATCATCCTGAAACGTTGAATTATATCTCTTCCTGATGTATAATCGGCTTTATGACATCTTTGGCGGGAGGGGCGGTTTGCCCCTGACGTCATTCAATAGATTTCCAGAAGAATATTTCGTTCTTAAGGTGGATATATGGGTCTCAAAATCGGGATTGACATCGGCAGCACAACAGTCAAAACAGTCGTATTGGACGATACCGGCAAAATGCTGTTCAGAGCGTATGAGCGGCATTATTCAAAGGTGCGCGAGAAGGCGGCGGAACAGCTCCGCTCCGCATCGGCCATTTTGTCGGGCCAAAAAGTGAATACCGTGATCACAGGCTCCGCCGGCCTCGGTGTGGCGAAGGCCTCCGGCATCCGGTTTGTGCAGGAGGTGTACGCCACTGCGTCCGCCGTCCGCGCTTATATCCCCGATACCGACGCCGTCATCGAGCTGGGCGGCGAGGACGCCAAGATCATCTTCTTCGGCCGCAGCCTGGAGGAGCGCATGAACGGCTCCTGTGCCGGCGGCACCGGCGCCTTTATCGACCAGATGGCGATGCTTTTGAACGTCAGCATCACGGAATTAGACGAGCTGTCGCTTCAGCATGAAAAAATATACCCCATCGCCTCCCGGTGCGGTGTTTTCGCCAAGTCGGACATCCAGCCCATCCTCAACCAGGGCGGGCGGCGGGAGGATATCGCCGCCTCCATCTTCCAGGCCGTCGTCGACCAGACGGTGGCCGGCCTGACCCAGGGTCGGGAGCTGACGGGCAAGATTGTCTTCCTCGGCGGGCCGCTGACCTTCCTCATGGGGCTCCGTCAGCGCTTCATCGAGACGCTGGAGCTGGACGACCGGCACGCCATTTTTCCCGAAAACGCCGATTGCTTTGCAGCGTTAGGCGCGGCGCTGATACCGAACGACAACGCCGAAACGACCTTTGAGGAGATGCTCGGACTGTTGGAGAGCGCCGTCGACGCGACCCACCTGACGGATGTGATGGAGCCGCTCTTCCGCACACAGGCGGAGTACGACGAATTTACCGAACGGCACGGCAGGGCGACGCCGGAGACCGTCGACCCCGATACATACGAGGGCGGCGCGTATCTGGGCATCGACGCCGGCAGCACGACGACGAAGCTCGTGCTCATCGCCGAAAACGGCGGGATATTATACAGCTATTATGCCTCCAACAAGGGAGATCCCGTATCCATCGTCAGACAGGAACTGCAGGAAATATACACACGGTTCGGAAACCGTGTGAAAATCCGCTCCGGCGCCGTGACCGGCTACGGCGAGGACCTTATCAAAAATGCCTTCAGGGTCGATATCGGCCTGGTGGAGACAATGGCCCACTTCAGAGCAGCGCGGCACTTCGACCCCGGCGTCGACTTCATCCTCGACATCGGCGGGCAGGACGTCAAATGCTTTAAGATTCACGGCGGCGCCATCGACAGTATCATGCTCAACGAGGCCTGCTCCTCGGGCTGCGGCAGCTTTATCGAGACGTTCGCCAAGGCGTTGGGCTACAACATCGCGGATTTCGCGAAAAGCGGGCTCTTTGACCCCAAGCCCGTCAACCTGGGCTCGCGCTGCACGGTCTTTATGAATTCCAGCGTCAAGCAGGCCCAGAAGGAGGGGGCTTCTGTTGAAGCCATCTCGGCCGGTCTCTCCATCTCCATCGTCAAAAACGCGGTTTATAAGGTCATCAGGGCTGCCAGCGCCGATGATTTGGGGAAGAACATCGTCGTTCAGGGCGGGACGTTTTTGAACGACGCCGTTCTCAGAGGCTTTGAGCGGGAGATCGGGCGGGATGTGACAAGGCCGACGATCGCCGGACTCATGGGCGCTTACGGCGCGGCGCTCAGCGCCATGGATTCGGGGAGGGCGACGTCGTCGCTCCTGGACAGCGCGGGGCTGGAAACATTCACGCACACGGCGAAGCCCGTCACCTGCAACGGCTGCACGAACCGCTGCAGCATGACGGTCAACACCTTTGACGGCGGCCGCCGCTTCATATCCGGCAACCGCTGCTCCAAGCCGCTCGGTCTGGCAAAGGCCACCGAGCCGAACCTTATGAAATGGAAATACGACTACCTGCGTTCCCTCTCCGGTATCGGTAAGGGCACCGGCGCCCGGGGGAAGATCGGCATCCTCTTCGGGCTCAACATGTATGAAAACCTGCCGTTTTGGTTTGAGTTTTTCACGGCTCTTAATTTTGAGGTCGTCCTGTCGCCGGAGTCGTCGCGAAAGCTGTATATCAAAGGCCAGCGAACCATCCCGTCGGACACGGTGTGCTATCCGGCCAAGCTGATGCACGGGCATATCGAGCATCTGCTGGACATGGGCGCCGACACGATCTTTTATCCCTGTATGCCCTACAACTTCGACGAGGGGAAAGCGGACAACAGCTACAACTGCCCCGTGGTGGCGTATTACCCCGAGCTGCTAGCGGCCAATATGCCGCGTTTGAAGTCGGCGCGCTTTCTGGCGCCGTATTTCGGGCTCCACAAGAAAAAAGGATTTGTGAAGCGGTCCTCCGAGTACTTCGAGGAGAACTTCGGCATCCCGAAAAATGAAACGAAAAAAGCCGCCCGCACCGCGTATGACGCATATGACGCCTTCAGAAGGGCTGTCATCGCGGAGGGTGAAAAGGCAATCGGATACGCCCGTGAAAACGGTAAAAAAATCATTGTCGTTGCCGGCCGGCCGTACCATATCGACCCTGAGATCAATCACGGCATCGATGAGCTGATTACATCATTCGGGCTTGTCCTGATCTCCGAGGACGCCATCTCGCATATCATGGAGAAGGAGAGCCGCCGCGTTTTGAACCAGTGGACGTACCATGCGCGGATGTACAGCGCCGCGCGGTATGTCACGACGCAGCCGGATATGCAGCTGATCCAGCTGGTCTCCTTCGGCTGCGGCACGGACGCCATCACGACGGACGAGATGCGCAGCATATTGGAAAAGGGCGGTAAGCTCTACACCCAGATCAAAATCGATGACATCAACAACCTGGGCGCCGTGCGTATCCGCATCCGGAGCCTGATCGCCGCGATTGAATCGCGGGATCAACAATTCATCTGACTCAATGGAGAGCAATATGGCAACACTTACATACGACAAAACAGGGCGGCTCCTTTTTACGAAGGAGATGAAAAGAGAATACACGCTCTTAATGCCGCAGATGCTGCCGGTCACGTTTACGATGCTGAAAAAGGTCTTCGAGCTGGACGGGTATAAAATCGACATGCTCACAACGACCCACAGGGGCATCGTGGATACGGGATTGAAATATGTCCATAACGACACGTGCTACCCGGCGCTTCTTGTGATCGGGCAGCTTCTGGAGGCCGTGAACAGCGGCAATTATGATAAACACAAGGTCGGGCTGCTGATTACCCAGACGGGCGGCGGCTGCCGCGCTTCGAATTACATCCATCTGCTCCGAAAGGCGCTGGAGAAGGCGGACATGGCGTATATCCCCGTCGTTTCGGTGAATCTCTCCGGGCTTGAAAAAAACCCGGGCTTTTCAATCCCGCTCAAAACGCTCCGGCGGCTGGCCATAGCCATGATCTACGGCGACCTGCTCGTCTGGCTCCGGAACCAGTGCCTGCCGTATGAGGTCGCAAAGGGCGTTACAGAAAAGCTCACCTCCCACTGGACGGACCGGCTCGTCGCCATGTTCGGCCACGGGCAGGGCTTGGGCAAGAGCGATATGAAAAAGGTCATGACGGACATCGCCGCCGATTTTGCGAAAATCGACCGCCAAGGCCCGCAAAAGACACGGGTCGGGATTGTCGGAGAAATTTACGTCAAGTTTGCACCGCTGGGGAATAACGGCCTGGAGGAATTTTTGCTCTCCGAGGGATGCGAGCCTGTCGTTCCGGGTCTCACCGACTTTATGATCTTTAAGATCAACAACCGCGTCGTGGATGTGGATCTGTATAAGGGCTACAAGCTCAAAAAGCTGCTGGCGGGGATATTTCAAAAATACCTTGAGGATTTGCAGGAGATCATGATCGACGCCGTCAAGACGCAGCCCTGTTTCCGACCCATGGGCCGGTTTTCAGACCTGCAGCAGCTCATCAAGGGCTATCTCGGGTATGGCAACAAGATGGGGGAGGGCTGGCTTCTCACCGCGGAGATGCTGGAGCTCATCCATACCGGCACGAAAAACATTGTCTGCACGCAGCCCTTCGGCTGCCTGCCGAACCATGTGGTCGGCAAGGGCATGATCCGGGTTTTGAAGGACGATTACCCCGATTCCAACATCGTGGCCATCGATTACGACCCCGGCGCGACAAAAATTAATCAGGAAAACCGCATCAAGCTCATGATCTCCAACGCGGGCCGGACGACCGGCCAAGGCTCTGTCCAGTCAAACGGACAGCAAACGGAGGATAGTATATGCGATATGCGATATCAAGATACCAGCGCGTCCTCGTCCTCGGCTGCTGCGGCAGCGGAAAATCAACCTTCGCCCGCCGGCTCGGCGCACTGACGGGCTTGCCCGTCGTCCATCTGGACAAGCTCTTCTGGAAACCGGGGTGGGTCCAGACCGCGAAAGAGGAATTTTACGCTAATTTACAGAAGGCGCTGTCGGAGGATGCCTGGATCATTGACGGCAACTACGGCGGGTCACTGCCGCTGCGCCTCGGTTTTTGCGATCAGGTCGTCTACTTCGATTTCCCCCGCTCCGTCTGCCTGTGGGGCGTCCTGACGCGCGTCATAAAAAACCGGGGTAAGGTCCGCCCGGATATGGGCGATGGGTGTCCGGAGCGGCTTGACCGGGAATTCATCAAATACACCTGGAACTTCGAAAAGACGCAAGGTGCGGAGAACAGGGCGGCAGTCCGCACCAGCGGCAAGCCCGTTGTGTGGCTGTGCTCCCGGCGGGACGTCCGGCGTTATTTGAGAGACCTAGAGCGAGACGAGAAGGAGCGTGTACTTAATGACAACTCTTGAAACGGCAAGAACGATTCTGCGCCCGCTGACGACAGGCGGCTGCGCAGCTGTGCAGCACCTTTGACGGCTGGAGATTAAGCAAACATGAGAGATAATATTTTCGTCAAGAGGTGCAGCACCTTTGACGACTGGAGATTAAGCAAACATGAGAGATAATATTTTCGTCAAAGGTGCGCGCGAAAACAATTTAAAGAATATCGATGTGGAGATTCCGCGGGACAAGCTGGTCGTGATGACGGGCATCTCGGGGAGCGGCAAGTCGTCGCTGGCCTTTGACACCATTTACGCCGAAGGGCAGCGCCGGTATGTAGAGTCCCTGTCGGCGTATGCGCGGCAGTTTCTCGGGCAGATGGAAAAGCCGGACGTGGACTACATTGAGGGCCTGTCGCCCGCCATTTCCATCGACCAGAAGACGACAAGCCGGAATCCCCGCTCCACGGTGGGCACGGTCACTGAAATATACGACTACCTGCGCCTTTTATGGGCGCGCATCGGCATTCCCCACTGCCCCAACTGCGGCAAGGAGATTCGCCAGCAGACCGTCGACCAGATCATTGACCAGGTGATGACGCAGCCCCAGGCGACGCGCATTCAGATCCTGGCCCCCGTCGTTAGGGCCCGGAAGGGCGAATACACGAAGGTGTTCGAGGACGCCCGGAGAAGCGGTTATGTCCGCGCGCGGGTGGACGGCATCACCTATGATCTCTCCGAGGAGATCAAGCTCGACAAAAACAAGAAGCACAGCATTGAGATCATCGTGGATCGGCTCGTCATAAAAGAGGATATCGCGCGCCGTCTGACGGATTCTGTGGAGATCGCAGCCAACCTGGCCGGCGGTCTTGTCATCATCGACATTGTGGGCCAGGAGAAAGAGCTGCTGTTCTCCCAGAACTACGCCTGCGACGATTGCGGTGTCTCCATCGAGGAGCTGACGCCGCGCCTGTTCTCCTTCAACAACCCCTACGGCGCGTGCCCGGCCTGCACCGGCCTTGGAACGCAGCTGAGGGTCGACCCGGAGATCGTTATTCCCAATCAGTCCCTGTCAATCGTCGAGGGCGCCATCACCGCCTCCGGCTGGGGCAATATTAAAAACGACGGCATCGCCAGAATGTATTTCGAGGCGATTGCAAAAAAATATCACTTTAATCTGAACACGCCAATCAAGGATCTGCCCGAGGGTGTATTGGATATCATTCTGTGCGGCACGAACGGCGAGAAGCTGACGCTGCACTATGACCAACCCAGAGGCAAGGGGACGCTGAGCCAGCCCTTCGAGGGTATCGTCAAGAATCTTGAAAGGCGGTACAAGGAAACACAGAGCATGTCGATGCGGTGGGAGCTGGAGCAGTTCATGTCCGAGCACCCGTGCCCCGACTGTAATGGGAAGCGCCTGAAGAAGGAGGTCCTGGCCGTCACGGTGGGCGGGATTAACATCGTCGACTTCACGGACAAGTCCATCGTCCATGCGCTGGAGTTTGTTGACGGGCTGAAGCTCTCCGTAAAAGAGGAAATGATCGCCCACCAGATTTTGAAGGAAATCCGTGAGCGGCTCGGTTTTCTCCGGAGCGTCGGCCTTGAATACCTGACGCTGGGCCGGCAGGCGGGGAGCCTCTCCGGCGGCGAGAGCCAGCGCATACGCCTCGCCACCCAGATCGGCTCGTCGCTGATGGGTGTTTTATACATTCTGGACGAGCCGTCCATCGGGCTGCACCAGCGGGACAACGCACGGCTCCTGGCGACGCTCAAGCACCTCAGGGACCTGGGAAATACGCTTCTTGTGGTCGAGCACGACGAGGAGACAATGAACGAGGCCGACTATATTATTGACGTGGGCCCCGGCGCCGGCGTTCACGGAGGCCAGATCATCTGCGCCGGAACGGCGGAGGATATCAAGGCCTGCAAGAATTCGATCACAGGCCAGTATTTGAGTGGCGCGAAAAAAATCCCGGTGCCCGATAAGCGCCGGAAGGGGAGCGGCAAATTCCTGACCGTCAGAAAAGCCGCCGAAAACAACCTGAAGGACATTACCGTGTCCATACCCCTAGGCGTCATGACCGCCGTCACGGGCGTCTCGGGCAGCGGCAAATCGTCGCTCATCAACGAGGTCGTCTATAAAACGCTGGCCGCGGAACTCAACCGGGTAAAAATCAGGCCCGGCAAGCACGAATGCATTGAGGGCATGGAATTTCTCGACAAAATCATCGACATCGACCAGTCGCCCATCGGGCGGACGCCGCGCTCCAATCCGGCCACCTACACGGGCGTCTTCAACGATATCCGCGAGCTTTTCGCCTCCACCCAGGACGCCAAAGCCCGGGGCTACGGGCAGGGCCGGTTTTCCTTCAACGTCCGGGGCGGCCGCTGCGAGGCCTGTACCGGAGACGGCCTCATCAAAATCGAAATGCACTTTCTCCCGGACATCTACGTCCCCTGCGAGGTCTGCAAGGGCAAACGGTACAACAGGGAAACACTCGATGTCAGATATAAGGGCAAAAACATCTTCGAAGTCCTGGACATGACGGTGGACGAAGCGGTGGGCTTTTTCGAAAATATGCCGCGGATCAGCCAGAAGATCAAAACGCTTCTCGAGGTCGGCCTCGGCTACATCAAGCTCGGCCAGCCGTCCACAACGCTCTCCGGAGGAGAAGCCCAGCGGGTGAAGCTGGCCACCGAGCTCAGTAAGCGCTCCACCGGGAACACCTTCTATGTTCTGGACGAACCGACCACCGGCCTCCACACCGCCGACGTCCACAAGCTCATCGACGTATTGAACCGCCTCACCGACGCCGGCAATACCGTCGTCGTCATCGAGCACAACCTGGAGGTCATAAAAACCGCCGATTACATCATCGATCTGGGCCCCGAAGGCGGCGACGCCGGCGGCGAAGTCGTTTTCACCGGCACACCGGAAGAGCTGGCGGCGTGCGAAACGAGCTATACGGGCAAGTTTTTAAAGCCACTGCTGTAAGCAGCGGCTTTCCTTGCGTATGGGGAACGTGGATTCCCGCCTTCGCGGGAATGACATGGCGGATAATACCATCGGCATAAAAAAGACGCCCAAAAGGGCGTCTTTTTTATCAATCTTTTATTCGTCCAGCTTGAGAACTGCCATAAACGCCTCTTGCGGGACATCGACGGTGCCGAGCTTGCGCATGCGCTTTTTGCCTTCTTTTTGTTTTTCCAGCAGCTTTTTCTTGCGGGTGATATCGCCGCCGTAGCATTTGGCCAAAACGTCCTTGCGCACGGCCTTGATCGTCTCCCGGGCGATGATTTTGCCGCCGATGGCGGCCTGGACGGGGACCTCGAAGAGCTGGCGGGGGATGTTGTCCTTCAGCTTTTCGGCGATTCGGCGGCCGCGGGAGTAGGCCTTGTCCTTGTGGACGATAAAGGACAGGGCGTCGACAGCCTCGCCGTTCAGGAGGATGTCCAGCTTGACGAGCTCCGAGGGGCGGTAACCCAAAAAATCGTAGTCCAGCGACGCGTAGCCCCGGGAACGGGATTTAAGAGCGTCGAAGAAATCGTAAATGATCTCGTTGAGGGGCATGTCGTACTTGAGCTCGACGCGGGTGGACTCGAGATAGACAAGCTCCTTGTATTCGCCGCGCCTGTCCTGGCAGAGATCCATGATGTTGCCCACATACTCCGGCGGGGTGATAATGGAGGCTTTCACAAACGGCTCCTCCGCCAGCTCGATATGGGCGGGGTCGGGATAATTGAGCGGGTTGTCAACCATGAGGACCGAGCCGTCCGTCTTGGTAATGCGGTAAATGACGCTGGGTGCCGTGGTGATGAGATCCAGATTAAATTCGCGCTCAATCCGCTCCTGAACGATTTCCATATGGAGCAGGCCCAGGAAGCCGCAGCGGAAGCCGAAGCCCAGCGCGATAGAAGACTCCGGCTCATAGCTCAGGGCGGCGTCGTTGAGCTTAAGCTTTTCAAGTGCGTCGCGCAGATCGGGGTATTCCGCGCCGTCCACCGTATAGATACCCGAGAAGACCATCGGATGGGCGGGTTTATAACCGGGAAGCGCCTCCTTCGCCGGATTGTCGGCGCTTGTGATTGTATCGCCCACCTGCGTATCGGCCACATTTTTAATGCTGGCCGTCAGATAACCCACATCGCCGGCACGAAGCACGTCGCAGGGCTCCAGCCCAATCGGCCGCATGTGCCCGATTTCGACGACGCGGTACTCCGCGCCCGTCGCCATCATCCGGACGGTGGAGTCCCGCCTGATTTCCCCTTCCATGAGGCGCATCAAAACAATGACACCGCGGTACGCGTCGTACTGGCTGTCAAAAATAAGCGCTCGCAGAGGCTTGTTTGGATCGCCCTTCGGTGCAGGAATGCCGTGCACAATTCTCTCGAGGACATCTTCAATACCGATGCCGAGCTTTGCCGAAATTTCCGGCGCGTCCATAGCCGGCAGGCCGATAATATCCTCGATCTCCGCTTTGACGCGTTGGGGGTCGGCCGCGGGCAGGTCGATCTTGTTGACGACAGGCAGGATCTCCAGATTGTGATCCAGCGCCAGGTAGGTGTTTGCAAGCGTCTGGGCCTCAATCCCCTGCGCCGCGTCCACGACGAGGATTGCCCCCTCGCATGCGGTAAGCGAGCGCGAGACCTCGTAGTTAAAGTCCACATGGCCCGGCGTGTCGATCAGATTGAGCGTATATGTCTCGCCGTCCAGCGCCGTATAGGACAGGCCGACGGCACGCGCCTTGATGGTGATGCCGCGTTCGCGTTCGAGCTCCATATTATCTAAAAGCTGATTTTCCATATCGCGGGCTTCGACGGCGTTGCACTTCTCGAGCAGCCGGTCGGCCAGCGTTGATTTGCCGTGGTCTATATGGGCAATAATAGAAAAGTTGCGGATCTTGTCCTGCTGTATCATTCAAACACCTCAAGAGGAAGGATAAAAGTAAATCGTCGCGGATATACCATGATTAAAGAGCCATGCCGGCAATGGCGTTTCTGACGATTTCGCTGAGCTCATCGTATGACGCGAATTGAACGGGATAATTGCTTCTCAAGGCTTTTTCGGAGAGTCTTTCTTCGATTTCGGGGTCCTTCCTGACGCGGCGCAGGTTCGTCAGAAAAGCAGACTCGGCTGTTTTCAGCGCCGCGTCAAAGAGCGGCTCATAAGGCTTGGCCGGCGAGCACAGGGCTGATAGCACATTATAAACGCTGAAGGCGATGTACTTTGCCGCGCTGCTGCAGAGCTGCTCATCGCCCGCTTCCGACAGGACCGAAATGATCAGCGCCGCCGCGACGGCGTTGCGGTGCTGGTCATCGTCGGAACAATTCAGGGCAATTTTCCCGTCAAAGGACTTTTCGTCCGTTCTCCCGAGCATATAGTCGGTTGAAACGCCATAATACTCGCACGCTCTGATGATAAATTCCAGCCTGGGCTCACGGATGCCGTTCTCATAATGAGACAGAAGCGCCTGGGATATGCCCAGATCATCCGCCGCTTTTTTCTGGCTCAGGTTTCTCTCACGCCGGAGCCTCATCAGTATGGACGCGAAATCAGTCTTCATATTCCCACCCGCCACGGTCGTTTTCAGTCATTATTACAGTCAGTATAGTATAATCTCCGGGGTTATATTTGTAAACAAGAAATAAAGCTTGCTTGCACTTTTCCGCCTGCGGTGGTAAAATATTTGGTTGGAAGCGTTAATATTATTGAACCGAGGGATACAATGGAAAGAAAAGTGATTATTGAGGGTTCCGGAAAGCATTGTCACGTCACGCGTGAAACGCTGGATGCTTTGTTCGGAAAGGGTTTTGAGCTAGTCGTAAAAAAATGGCTGTCACAGCCCGGTGAGTTTGCCTCAGAGCAGAAGGTGACCGTCGTCGGCCCGAAAGGGCAGTCGACCATATCGATAATAGGTCCCTGCCGAAAAGTGAATCAGATAGAGCTGTCCTATACAGACGCGCGGGTGCTCGGATTTGATCCGCCGGTGCGGGAGAGCGGAGACGTAAAAGGCTCCCCCGGCTGCACGCTGATCGGGCCGAAGGGCGAGGTTGTCATCAACGAGGGCGTCATTATCGCCAAGCGCCATCTGCATCTGACGCCGGAGGACGCCGCATCATTCGGACTGAAGGATAAGCAACTGATCAAAATCAAGATTGGCGGCGAACGCGCCCTGATCTTTGACGAGGTCGTCGCGCGTGTCAGCCCGAATTACGCCACATATGCGCACATCGATTACGACGAGGTCAACGCCGCCGCGCTGTTCGGCGACATGACCGGGACAGTCATAGTTTAACCGGAACGGTCCGTTTGACCGGAGCGGTCATATATGGCCAGGAATGACTGTTAAAAAAAGCTGCCGCAGAAGCGGCAGTCTTTTTACCAGTAATATGATACGGATATTATTTGATGATGCTCAGTAAAAGAGTCAGAACCGCGAAAACGATGGCGACCCACTTCGTCGCTCTTGACAGCCTGGCGTCGAGGGATTTGCCCTTGTTTTTCGACAGGTACGTGTCAGAACCACCGCCGATGACGCCGGAAAGACCGGCCGTTTTACCGGACTGGAGTATCACAACGCCGATGAGCACGACGCATGACAAAAGCTGAATAATAGTGATGATCAAAGAAATCGTCGACACAGGATCATTCCTTTCAATAGTAAAAACACGTTCATGACGTTTGGTTATGTCGTATTGGTCATGTTAACACAGATTCCGCCCGTTGGCAAGGGCTTTTATCTTTTTTTCAAAACGTGTGCAGCGAGGGAGGCTTATTGATGCTGTTTGATACCCATGCGCATTATGACGACGAGCAGTTTGATTCGGACAGGGAAGCGCTTCTGTCCGCTATGCCGAAGAACGGCATATCCCTGATCGTCAATGCCTCGAGCAATCTAAAGTCGGCTGAAGCCGGCCTTGAGCTTGCAGGTCTATATCCTTTTATGTCCGCAGCCGTCGGCGTTCATCCCCACGATGCGAAAACGATGGACGAGAGCACAATCGATCGGCTCGATGCTCTCCTTAAACATCCAAAGGCGGTGGCCGTCGGTGAAATCGGGCTCGATTACCATTATGACCACTCCCCAAGAGATATCCAGAAGCGGCGTTTCCGCCAGCAGCTGGAACTGGCGGGAAGCGTTCATAAGCCTGTTATTATCCACGATCGGGAGGCAACGCGCGATGTCCTTGATATCCTCGGCGACTATCCTGAGGTCAAAGGCGTTTTTCACTGCTATTCAGGCAGCTGGGAAACGGCAAAGCTCCTCCTGGACCGCGGCTGGTATCTGTCCTTTACCGGCGTCATTACCTATAAGAACGCACGCCGTTCCCATGAGGTGATCGAAAAAATGCCCAGAGACCGGATCATGATTGAAACGGATTGCCCTTATCTGGCGCCGGAACCAATGCGGGGGCGGCGGAACAGCTCCCTGCATCTCCGTTATGTAGCCGAAAAGCTCGCCGAAATCCTCGGTATTTCGTTTGATGAGGCCGCCGCCCTGACAACGGATAACGGGAAGCGCTTTTTTGGAATATGACAAAAAATTTACAGAGTGTTCACATTCTGTTTAATACTTTTTTCTCTTTGTTTCTTACTATAGTCATGCCATAATTCCATTTTTGTACAGGCCATCATATTTAAAAGGGGGAACTCTCTTGATTGAAGTGCGTGATCTTGTCAAGCGTTACGGGGACCATATCGCCGTGGATCATCTGAGCTTTAACGTTGAGAAAGGGCAAATCTACGGATTTCTCGGGCCGAACGGCGCGGGCAAGACGACAACCATGAACATCATGACGGGTTACATCGGGCCGACGGAAGGCGAGGTCATTATCAACGGCCACAACATTCTGGAGGCGCCCGAGGAGGCCAAGCGCTGCATTGGCTATCTCCCGGAACAGCCGCCGCTGTACAACGACATGACGCCTCTGGAATACCTGAAGTTTGCATCGGAACTCAAAGGCCTCGGCTCTGACGAGGCGGAGGAATCGGTTGAGAAGGTCATCAGGCTGACACAGATTGACGACGTAAAAAACCGTCTGATCAGGAACCTGTCAAAAGGGTATAAGCAGCGCGTCGGACTGGCACAGGCGATTTTGGGAATGCCCGATATCCTGATTCTCGACGAGCCGACGGTCGGCCTTGACCCGAAGCAGATTCTGGAGATCCGCGAGCTCATCAGGAGCCTCAGCAGGGAGCATACGATCATACTGAGCTCGCATATCCTTTCGGAGGTGCAGGAGGTCTGCGACCATGTCCTGATCATTCATCACGGCAGGCTGATTGCCACAGGGACGCCCCAGGAGCTTGAGAAACAGCTGAAGAGCAAAAAAACGGAGCTCATCGTCAAAGCGAATGATCCGGAAGAGGTGGAAGCCCTGTTCAGGAGCATCGAGGGCATATCAGACGTCTCCTGCGCGGCCGCCGGCCCCGAAAACGAGGTCTCCGTCGCCATTGAACCGAAGGAGAGCGCAGATATCAGGGAGGCCGTCTTTTATGCCTGCTGCAAGGCCGATTGCCCGATTTTAATGATGCGGCCGTCCGGCGTTTCTCTGGAGAGCATCTTCCTGCAGCTCACGTCCGACGGCGCATCAACCGAAATGAACAAGGAAGCCGGTGATCCGTCATGACAGCCGTATATAAGAGAGAGCTCCGCTCCTATTTCAGCTCGATGATGGGTTATGTCTATCTGTTTATCGTGCTGCTGATCATCGGACTGATGTTCATGGTCACAAATCTGATGAGCAGCGGCAGCCAGGGCAGCTATCCGTATTTTGCCGGAACGCTGTCAAGCTCCCTGATCGTGCTTGTTTTCGCCGTCCCGATCCTGACGATGAGATCCATCGCGGAGGAGCGGCGCTCGAAGACGGACCAGATGCTGTTGACGTACCCTGTTACAGTCACCTCCGTCATCCTCGGCAAGTATTTTGCCATGGTCACCGTTTATGCCCTACCGCTCATTATCTCCTGCCTTGGCCCGCTGGTGATCTCCTGGGAAAGCGCGGGCGGGGGGTCCCTTGCCATCGATTACGCCGCGATCCTTGCCTTTCTTTGCATAGGCTGCCTGTTTGTATCCATCGGCATGTTCATCTCATCGCTGACAGAGAGCCAGATCATCGCCGCCGTTGCCTCCATGGGTGCCTTCCTGCTGCTCTTTTTCTGGTCGGGACTCGTGAGTTATATCCCTGAAACGGCCTCGGCGAGTTTCATCGGCTTTCTCCTGATCCTCGCTCTTGTCCTTTTTGCGCTCTACAGCCTGACCCGGAGCAATCTTATAACAGCCGTCGTCGCCGTCATTGGGGGCGGCGGGCTTCTGGCCTGTTATCTGCTCGTCCCGTCGCTGCTGAGCGGTCTTCTGACAAGATTTCTGGGTCTGTTTTCCGTCACGGACGCCCTCGGCAATTTCACAAGCTACTACGTTTTTGACGTCAGAGGCCTGCTCATGTACCTGTCTCTTTCAGCGCTGTTTGTATTCCTGACAATACAATCGGTGCAAAAGCGGCGCTGGAGCTGAGGGGGTGCGGTCATGAAAGATAAGAAGATTGAGAATGTGCCGGAGGTCGATACGCAGATGGAAAAACGCGCCCTGACAAAATCGGCGCACGGCAGCAGACGCGGTGCGTATTCGGCCGCCGTATCGGCGCTTGTCATTGCGATTGTGATTGTCCTTAACCTCATTCTCGGCGGTCTGCAGCCGGGAACGCTGGAGTTCGACATCAGCGGCAAAAAAATGTACACGATATCCGAGCAGTCCGTTGATTTTCTGAAAACGCTCAACAAGGATATCAGCATTGTTGTGCTCGCTCAGGACGACGCGATTGACGAGCGTTTATTGAAGCTCATGAACAACTATGCCAAGCTGTCCTCCCATATTACGCTGAAAATAGTTGATCCGGTCCTGGACCCGACGGCACTGACTAAATACAACGCCAGGGAAAACAACGTTATCGTCAGCTGCCCGGACACAAATAAAACAAAAATACTGAACCTCGCCGGCATGGAGGGCTACCAGGAGGGCCTGATCCTCTATGACGCGATGTATTATCAGTATTACAACCAGCTCCAGGCCGTCTATCTGGACGCCGAGGGGCTCCTGACGAGCGCCATCAACAATGTGATCAGTGAAGCACAGAATAAAATCTACCTGCTCAATGGCCACAATGAAGCCGAGCCCGGCGCAAACGCGTCGTCCTATCTGTCGAAAGCCAATTACGAAACAGCAGGCCTGAATCTGCTGACCGACGGCAGCATACCGGAGGATTGCAGACTGATTCTCTGCAACAACCCGGCTGCCGACCTGGCCGACGACGAATTCGACATGCTGGCTTCCTATCTGCGAAACGGCGGAAAACTCATGCTGTTCCTGGATTACCCGAATCTGAGCAATTTCAACACCCTGCTCGAGATATACGGACTCCAGATGCAAAACGGCTATGTGGGCGACAACGACCGCTATTATAAGGCATATGCCCAGGATTACGGTATCTTCTGCATTTATCCCGTACTGTCGGCAGCGAGCGACATCACGTCGTCCGTTACGACGGACGCGTTCCTGCGCGGTGCGCGGGGCATGCTGCAGGTGACGCCCCAGAGAACCGGCGCTGTCGTCACACCGTTTATGACATCGTCTGCTGACGCCGTTCTGATGGTTGACGAAAATAACGTCACAGAGGGGCAGTATATCCTGGGTGCAGTGGCCACGGAGACCTATGCCGGCAAAGCCGATACGGAGACAAGGCTGACTGTCATCACGGCCGTCGACCTGCTGAGCGACGATATTTCCACGCGAGTCAATCTATCCAATATGGATATCTTTATCAATGCCGTCAACAGGAATTTCGGCGATGTGGAAAGCTATGTCATCCCGGCAAAAAATCTGGAGCTCACGCCGACGCTGATTTCCCACCCGCTTATATGGAGCGTCGTCTTCATCGGCGTCATTCCCCTCGGTATACTGGCCGGCGGCTTTGTCTACTGGATCAGGCGGAGGAACCGCTGATGAAAAGGAACACCAGAACGCTGATCATCCTAGGCGCTGTTTTGGTGATCTGCATCGGCGCCTATATCGGCGTCACGGTCTACAACAGCAATCAGGCGCAGAAAACGGCCGAGGAATCAAAATCGGATCGTATCTATGCCGGTGACAGGGGCGCGCCGGTCGGTATCTCCTATGAGAGCGGCGGCGTCCTGCTGTCCTTCGTTCTCCGGGAGGGCAAGTGGCAGGTGGCGGACTATGCTGATTTCCCGCTCAACCAGTCCTCGCTGTCAAGCCTCGCCTCTGCCATCAACGACCTGACCGCCGTCAGGTCCTTTGACGCCGCCGCGCCGCTGTCCACATATGGACTCGACAAGCCGGCCTATACGGTCTCCGCTGCGGATGACGCCGGAAACGCGCTGAAGCTTTTGATCGGCGCCCGGTATGAGGATTTATATTACGCCATGGTCGAGGGCGGGGACAGGATTTACACGATCTCCTCAACCCTTGTGGGTTATCTGAAAACCGATCTTCTGAGCATGATTGTCCTTGATACGATTCCATCGCTCAGCGAATCGGACATCGACGTCCTCAGGCTGACGTCCGGCGCGTCGTCGCTTACGCTGGACAAGCATCAGAATAAGGACGGCGCCTATACCTGGTTTATCGTTGAGGGCACGGCTTATACGGCGGCCGAGGATTATACCCTGCCGGAAGGCGCCGAAAAAACAGCTGAGAAGTATGTGAACGGCGCCGTCAAGGCGCTGTCCTCCGCCAAATTTGCTTCCTGCGCCGCCTTCAGTCCAACCGGCGAGGCGCTCACATCATACGGGCTCGACAACCCGCAGGTGACGGTGACGGCGGACTATACCAAAACATCGGGAACCGGGCTTGATAAAACGTCCGAAAACGGTACAGCCGTATTCGAAATCGGCCGCGCACTGGACGACGGGACCGGCTATTACGCCAGGCTGCCCGGCTCCCTGCAGATCAACGTGCTGCCGCTTGCCGCCGTTGAACCTCTGCTTGAAGCCATCTCGGCTTTTGCTCCGGCTGACTGATTATAAAACATAAAAAAATAGTTCGTTTAACGGCACGAGACCCCTGTCATCTTGCGGAGGACAGGGGTCTCGTTACTTTATTGGCTGTGCTGCGTCTTATTCTTTCGTTGTCTTTTTCTTCTCGCCGATGCTCAGGATGAGATTGAGGATAATGCCGAAGATGGCGGCGCCGGCGATGCATGGCACATTCAGCCCGAAGAAGGGGATGGTACCGCCGAACGCATACTGGCCGCCGACGCCAATCACCATAATAGTTGATATGACCGCGATATTCTTTGCGCTGAACATGTCGACCTTTTTATCGATCATGATGGCGATGCCCTGAGCGGCGATAGCGCCAAAGAGGTAAATTTCAAGGCCGCCGATAACGGCAAGCGGGATTCCATAAATAACCTGAATGAGGGGTGTGAAGCAGGAAATCACCATGGCAATTATTGCCGCCGCTATGAGAACGGGAATGGAGAACACCCTCGTAATGGCCATTGTGCTGATGTTTTCACCGTAGTTTGTGCCAGCCGGCCCGCCGACGATGCCGGAGATCATATCGCTGATACCGTCGCCGATGAGGTTTTTATGCAGCAGATCGGCAAGACCGTATTTTTTCTTTCCCTTTTTGTCGGCCAGGTCATTGACGTAAATATCAAGCTGGTAGATATGCGCGGTGGATTCGGGTATCGTGGCGATGGCAATCGGCATGATGGCCGCGACAGCCGCCCACGATATTTTCGGCAGAGAGAAAGCGGGCAGGGCGAAAATGCTGCCGTCACCAATCTTTCCGGCGGAAGCTGCGAGTGCTTCAGCGGGGAGTGTGCGGAACAAGCTATAATCGGAGCCGCCGATCCAATATAAAACCCCAGCAAAAAGGCAGCCGACAATGGCGCCTAAAAGCAGCGGCAGCTGACCCATAAAGCCCTTCAGGTACTTGGAGAAAAAGACGGTTGAAAGGAGCGTCACCAGTGAGACAGCCCATACCCAACCCGAGCCCGAAGCAAAATTAACAGGATTCGTCAGCACGGGAGCCGCGTCGGAAAGGGCGTTGCCCGCCAGCGTCAAGCCGATGATCATGGCGATTGAGCCTGTGATTGTTGCCGGAAGAACCTTCTCAACCGCGTTCCGGCCGGAGACCTTGACAATCAAGCCGGCGGCGATGGACACAAGACCGGACGCTATGATGCCGAACTGCGCGATCTGGATGGCTTCCATGGGAAGGATGCCATTGACCTTAGCAAACCCCTGCGCCGCGACAAGGCCGGCAACGGCGGACAGGTAAGAGAAGCTGGAGCCGTAGTACATGGGGATTTTTCTGCCCGTTATGAAAATGAAGCAGATGGTGGCCAGGCCGCTGGCGAAAATTGTCGTTGAGACCTGAAAGCCGGTGATGAGCGCCACCGCCACTGTGGCGGGGAACATGACGATGACCTGCTGCAGGGCATAAAGCAATAACTTGATTGGCGACGGCCGTTCGTCGGGCAGGTAACCGACGATATCTTTAGTGTCTTTCATGATTCCAGCTCCTCTTTATATGATTAATTTACATTGATCACAACATTGGTCTTTCCATCCTGCTCAATAAGGTGCACCGCAACGATTTCATTCAGCGAGGTGGGGATGTTCTTACCGACATAAGTCGCTTTAATCGGCAGCTCGCTGTGTCCCCTGTCCACAAGCACCGCCAGCTGTATCCTTGCCGGACGGCCCAGTTTCATGACGGCCTCCAGAGCCGCCCGCGCCGTTCTTCCGGTGAATATGACGTCGTCCACCAAAATAACGGTTTTGCCTTCCACGGAGAACGGAATGTTTGTGGCGGGGTCGGTGACGACGGGTTCCGCGGAGAGCTTCGTCAGGTCGTCCCGGTAAAGGGTGATGTCCAGCTCGCCGACGTCGATATCGGCATCGCCGATCTCTCTGATGTTTCTGGCAATCCGGTGTGCCAGGGGGATCCCGCGCGTCTTTATGCCGATGAGACAGAGGTTTTCGGTCCCGCGGTTTTTTTCGATGATCTGGTGGGACATCCGGACAAGCACCCGGCTCACATCGTCCTCGTTCATGATCTGCGCTTTAAACTTCACGAGCTCACCCCCCTTTTTCACGTGCAAAAATAGAGAAAAGCCTTGTCCGCATGCGGACAAGGCTAAAGCTACAATCGAAACCCATATCGAATGATAACAAACCTTGCCGGCATCACAGTACCGTATTTAAAGATTCTGTTAATATAATATCCTAAAAAATCAAATATTCAAGTGGCTTCGATTAATTCTGTGAAAAATGTCGAACCCTGTTTCGGTTAAATCGATTTCGTCGTCACTGCCTGAAGCACGAAGTTTAACACAAACAGTATTGCGGCAATCCACAGGATGGGGTGCGTCTCCTTGATTTGCCTTTTACAAAGCTTCACAATGCAGTAGAAAATAAACGCCACGGCGATGCCATCGGAAATGCTGTAGGAAAACGCCATGAAAACGCTGGCAAAGAACGCAGGAACCGCCTCCTCCAGCGCCGCCCACTTGATGTCGATGAACGAGGACATCATCATGATACCCACGACCACGAGCGCCGGGGCTGTGGCTACAAGGGGGATGGCGCTGATATATGTGGCGAAGAAGGCGCTGATGATAAAGAGTACTGCCGTCACGACGCTTGTCAAGCCGGTTCGGCCGCCTTCGCTGATACCGGCGGCGCTTTCAATATAGGTTGTGGTGTTGGACGTACCGACAATCGCACCGATGGAGGTGGCGACGGAGTCGGCGAAAAGGGCTTTTTCCATTTTGGTCTTGAACCCGGTCGAGGTCTCCAGGGCTTTTTCATCCGCCTCGGTATAGATACCGCTGCGGCGGCCTGTGCCGATGAAGGTGCCGATGGTGTCAAAGGTGTCGGTCAGGCTGAAGGCGAAGACGGTGACGAGCACCAGCGGTATTTTCGCGCCGTCGGCAAGCAGCGAGGCAAGGCCGTCCTCTGTAAAGATGACGCCGAACGTCGTGGGCAGGGCCTTAACCGCCTCGGTGAAGCTGACGGAGTCCCCCGTTGCCGTCACCCCCATGGGGATGCCGATCAGTGTCGTGGCGACAATGCTGATGAGGATCGCGCCTTTCACCTTCAAGAGGAGCAGGATAATCATCAAAACAAGGCCGATGAGGAAAAGCCACAGGCCGGGCTGATTGAGCACCGCCATGTCTGAGACGCCGTCGATGAAATAGATGACCTTGGAATCGACAAGTCCGATATAGGCGATAAAAACGCCGATGCCGCCGCTGATGGCGTGCTGCAGACTTTTAGGGATCGCTTTGATGATGGATTTGCGGATTTTTGTGACGGTGATGATGATGTTGACGATACCACAGATAAAGACCATGGAGAGCGCCTGCTGCCAGGTGAAGCCGAGGCCGAAGCAGACAGTGTAGACAAAGAAGGCGTTTAAACCCATGCCGGGCGCCTGGGCGTAGGGGACATTGGCATACAGCCCCATGACGAGGGTGCCGATGGCGGCGGCAATGATCGTCGCGAGGAAGACAGCGCCCCATTCCATCCCGGCTTTCGCGAGAATGGTGGGGTTGACGGCAATGATATAGGCCATTGTGAAAAACGTCGTGATACCGGCGATGATCTCCGTTGAAACCTTGGTGCCGTTTTCTTTCAGCTTGAACATGAGTGCCTCCTCCTAACAAAGATAGAAACATTTTACTATACCGCGAAATATCCGGCAACAACATCTTTTTATCAGTCGGATCGCCGATACTATAATAAAAATCGCACATTCTAAGAAGTGCGCAAGCGATCTTCAGCCGAGGCAGCTCATGCTGAGGCAGCTAATGGGTGATATCATGTCCACTTACAGCCGGTTAAGCAAAGTTTACAGCAACGCGATGAGAATCCCGTTTGATTCTTCATCAAAATTTGTCCTGATGAGCGACTGTCACAGGGGCGACGGCAGCTGGGTTGACAATTTCCTGCACAACCAGCATCTGTACTATGCCGCCTTGAAGTATTATTATGACAGCGGCTTCACGTATTTCGACCTCGGGGACAGCGAGGAGCTTTGGAAATTCCATGATCTTGAGGATATCAGCAGAATCTATATCGACATCTACAGACTGCTCCACTACTTTTACAAGCACCGGCGGCTTTTTATGATTTTCGGAAATCATGATATCGAAAAAAGGGATCCGAAATATGCCCGTCTGCATATGGCCCGATTCTACGACAATCACAGGGACGCTTACGAGCCGCTTTTTGAGGGTATTCTCGTCCACGAGGGAATTATCCTTCAAAGCACCGAGACAGGCCGCGAGGTTTTCCTCGTCCACGGCCATCAGGGCGACATCAAGGACGATCAGCTCTGGAAGGCCGGACGGTTTTTCGTCTATCACTTCTGGCGGCGGATGGAGCATATCGGCTTTAAGGACATCACCAGCGCGGCGAAAAACAACATAAAGAAGAAAAAGGTGGAGCATGATCTGTCCCAGTGGGCTGTCGATCATCAAAAAATCATCATTGCCGGCCATACGCACCGGCCGACATGCCCGCTGGACCGGAAGATACCCTACTTCAACGTCGGAAGCGCCGTCCACCCCAGCTGTATCACCTGCCTGGAGCTCCAGAATAATACTCTGACCCTTGTCAAGTGGAACGTCCGCACAAAAGACGGCGGAACCCTGTACGTAAAAAGACAGGAGATCGCCGTCCCGCGGACAATATGAGGGAACCGTTCATCATATCGTAGGGTAGACCATTGGTCTGCCCTTTTAAGCTGCAGGTCATGAAGATAATTTCGACAAACGATGATTTTTAACGCCGTCCGGCAGCTCATCCTTGTGCTTCAGAATTCATATTCGAAGCTGGCTTTATCGGTGATAAAATCAAACAATACACACTCCTTCACGGTAAAGGTATACCGCGCGCGGCAGGCAAGATTTTCCTTAATGAGCCGCTCCATTCTGCCGGAGACGGGCGCCTGCAGCTTTTGAGCCTTAAAGGCCGGTTTCGCGTTCCAGTCCAGGAGCTGCGCGGTGAGCTTCATATCGCCCTGCCGGACAGTGACGCGCCCGCTGCTCAATTTGTCGATTTTTGCGCCGCAGTAAGTGGCTATTCTATGTTCCGTGCCGCAATAATAAACAAACCCGATGATGCCGATAAATGGTATACCGAGCGGCCGGACATCGGCAACAGACAGCATCACAGAACACAGGCCGGATTTCATCCCGCCAGTGCCGTGCTGAAGCATATCGGTCCGGCTTTCGTCTTCCCAACTGCATTGCGTCCAGATATAGCGCTTCGGAAATGAGCGCCCCCGGTCACCCTCGATATAGCCCATGCCATCCGCAAAATCCATGCAACTGTCATTCACTGTCAGGCTGCCGCTGAGCGTGTGCGTCATGCTGAATACAGAATGCCGGCATTCCATGAACGGCACATACTTAAACAGCCCCATAATATCGCCCTTCGGCAGTGTCGGGAGGCCAAAGCACAGCTGACCTGTGACGGAAATATCCGGCTGCCGGATATCCAGCTTGATTCCTTCCGATGAAAACGTACAGCCGCCGGTACTGACGGACAGCGCCGGCTTCAGCGTATACACAGGCGCGTCAGGCAGGACCACGCACCAGGCCTTGTCCCGCGTCACGATCTGCAGTGAGCCGGACTTTTCTCCGTCCCGGCCCGTATGAACAGCGGGAATGAATGCAATCACCCCGCCATTTGACTGCTGTTTGAAATACCAGCCCTCAAAACTTCCAGACAACAAGCTGCCCTCCCGGCTGCCGTGGCGATGTGATTTGGCGGCTCTTCAGGTTGCGCGTTCCTGCCTTCCGATGATCCAAAGGAAAACACCCTGACAGCCCCTGCCCATATTGGTACGTTGAAACACAACTACCTTGTAAACAGCAAATACACGGGGAATATAAAAGACAGTATGGTGATAAACACCATCCCCAAGGCGCCGATATAATTTTTTTTTGACCAGACATATCTAACGTAGCTCAGCGGATAAATAGAAACGAGGAGCAAAAAAACAATCACGAAGTATTTCACGGCTTCATTCCTGCGCTTTCTTGTCTGCTTCCGTAAAAATGATGGTGCCTGTGCGCCGCATGATCAACTGCACTTCCGTCGTCACCTCGGCGTTTTTAAAGCTGGACAGCCAGTCGAATTTTTCCCAGTCCTGAATCGTCCAGAACTGCCTGGCCGCCTTGTAGCCGAAATCAAAAACTTCGCAGTTCAGCTCCCGGCACTTTTTAACGGTCTGATCGAGCTTCTCCTTAATAAACTCCTCAAAAGCCTCCTCGAGCTGTGTACGTCTGGCTTCGTCATCAATTCCCGTGTTTTGAACGTTTTGCAGGGAGCCCTCCAGAAATACCGCCGCGTGGATTTTCGGCCTGCCCTCCTCAAAGGTGATTTTGATTTTCGGCTTATGCTTTTGAAACACAAGCGCGCCGACCCGAAGGCTGGAGTCTTCCGGATCGGGTACGACCATCTGCGACTCTTTATACGTCCCGCGGAGCAGCAGCATCGACCGGGTTTCATTGCCGCTCAGTTCCCCCACCATCTTTCCGCCGCTGAATATCGCCATCCCGAGAAACTCAAACTTGTTCTCACTCCTTCGCGGCATCTCCCCCGGATAATAGTCCCCTTCGGATATGAACTCCTCCGTCCGTCTTCCGCTCTCCTTAAAATTGGAAAAATCATTCAGCGCGGCAAGCGTTGCCGTCGCCTGGCATTTGGTGCACTTGAGCCTGTTGGCAAAGCTGTTGTAAAACACGCTTTCATACAGCGCCGACTGCTCGGAGTTTTCCATAAACATCTCCTGGGATTTAGCGACCGAGGCGCCGGCGAAGGGCTTGAATTCATTGATAAAATCCATCGCCGTTCCTTTTGCGACAATAACATACATCGACCGCCGGATCTCCGAGCTGCGGGTCATGCCGTTGATAAACGGCTCGACGCTTTCCCTTGCAAGCTCCTCCGATATGATCAGGAATTTTGCGTGTGTTAAGTCCAGCCTTCTGGAATAGGACGAATAAATCAGCTCAATGCCGCCATAAATTGTCGCGCAGTCGATGGTGATGACAGACAGGTCGCTTCCTGTCTTGGCCTTGGGGCTCCCGCCGCCGCCTTCTTTGCCCAACTGGCCGGACAGCGCCGGGAACTGAAACGTAAACCGGAGTAAGTCCGACACGCCCTTGTCCACGCCGATGGTATAGACATAAGACCGCGCGTCCAGCTCCCGGGCCCCCGTATCACACGAGCTGAGCAGCGGTATCAGAAAAACGACTGCGATTCCAGTTAAAACCGCCTTACGCACCGGGCGCCACATCCTTTTTATTACGAATCACCGAAATAATGAGCGCCAGCAGCGGCAGCCCGAAATAAACAATCCAGTTATAATTTCGCACACCTTCAACATAGCCGTAGACGATGGTTGAAAAATCTCTCGGCAATAGGGCCAGCACATAAAGGATAATCGTCATCGGGATGATGACGGGCCTTTTGTCGGGCAGTCTCAACGTCTTGCAGAGCATGCTGACGGCGGCGTAAAAGAGGACGGAAACAGTGATGGTCGTCGCGGTGCTCCATAAAATGATAAAGAGCGGGTCGAGCCTGCTGAAAAAATCACTGTATTTGATAACCCGCGCCAAAGCGAACAGCAGCGCGGAGTTTTCCTGCCCCGTCGTATATGAGAACATCATTATCCCACTCAGAAGCCCCATGGCGACGAGCAGCCCCGACAAAGCAACGGAAATCACGCCGGCGCGTTTGATATTCCTAACTCCCTGAAGTGAGGAGGCGACAATGCCGAGAATGACGACCTCGGCGTACACGGAACAGCGCCGCGCTCCGGTGACGGCGCTTTTTTCAAGCCCATAGCCCAACAGGGGAAAAATGTTGTCATAGTGATAATCGCTGGAGGCGAAGACGAGCAGCGCAAGGTAGCCGGCCAGTAAAAAGTACGCCGCCAGCTTGCTGAGCCGGGCGATGCTCTCCAGGCCCAGCCAGGCGGCGGCGCCGGCTGCGAGCGCCAGAGCGCCGATGATATAGCTCGTGGAGGTCTCCTGGTACGTATAGGAACGCAGCACATCCGAGTACTCTCTCATAAATATGCCGGTATTGATCATAAGCATGGCTGCGAAAAGAAACGACAAAAACAAACCGGCAGCGCGGCCCATTGATAGATCGAAAATTTCCGGAAGGGCTTTACCGGGAAAACGCTTTAAAAGCAGATATAAAAACGAAAAGCCGACCAGGGCGGTCACGGCGGAGATCAGTGTGACATACCATGCCGCCGTCCCCACCTGACTGATAAGCAAAGCCGGGCTCGAAAAAAAAATCTTGACGGAACAGGTAATCGTGACAAGACAAACCGCCTCTGTGACGCCGAATTTCCCCTCTTTCAACATAAAAGCTACCTGCTTTCACTCCTGTGACCAGTTTTTTACGTTATCGCCCTGCCGCTGCCTGTTGGTACTCTGTGCGGCGTCGGGCCGTTTCTTTTGCGCCCAGATCGGTTTTCTGACGATGATATCCGCGCTGGCTGCTGTTTTCGGCGCGACGGGAGAAAAGAACGGCACGCCGAAGGATTTCATGCTACAAGCCAATATGGCCAGGACGAAAATCAAAAGGGATACGCCGTATATTCCCAAAATCGCCCCGACGGCAATAAACAAAAAGCGTTCGATCCGGATGGCGAGGCCGAGCTCGTAGTTCGGGATCGTAAAGCTGCCCAGCGCCGTGATGGACACAATAATGACGACAACAGGGGAGACGAGTCCGGCTGTGACGGCAGCCTGCCCCAATATGATCGCACCGACGATGCCCAGCGTCTGGCCGATGGCCGTCGGGACACGGATGCCGCCCTCGCGGATCAGCTCAAAGGAGCCTTCCAGTATCAGCACCTCCACAATCGCCGGGAACGGGACGGGCTCCTTTGCCTGCGTGATTGAGATGAGCAGCTCCGTTGGAATAACCTCCGGATGAAACATCACGATTGCCGTATAAAGACCCGGCAGAAACGTGGCGCAAAACAGGCCGAATATCCGGACGAGCCTTAAAAAGGTGCCAAATATCCAACGCGCGTTAGTGTCCTCCGACGAATGCAGCAGCCGGAAAAATGTGACGGGCACGGAAAGGCCAAAGGGCGTCCCTTCCCCGAAAATGACGACCTGACCCTCCATAATGAAGGACGCCGCCCGGTCGGGCCGTTCGGTGGCGATGGTCTGGGGGAAAAGCATGAAGGAATTGTCCTCAATATACTGCTCCAGAATTCCAACTCCCGGAACAAAGTCCGCATTAATCCTATTGATTCTTTTCTTGACTTCCTGAACGATCCGGGGATCTGCAATTTCATCGTGGTACGTTATGGCGATGGTATTGTTGTCCGCTTTCCCCACCGTCATCGTTTCCACGATGAAATTTTCGTTTTTAATGATCCTGCGCAGCATCGTGATATTCGTCCGATAATTCTCTGTAAAACCCTCCTGCGAACCCTTGACCACCTTCTCCGTCACGGGCTGTTCGATATTTCGGGTCTTATAGCCGACGGTGTCGATAACCGCACACTCGCTACAGCCGTCGATGAATAAAAGAGAAGCGCCGCTCAGCATCTGCAGTACCAGATCCGTGAACTGCCGTGATTTTCTTACCTTATGAATGGTGAGCACACTGTCAATCAGGACGTCAATCGGGCACCTTCTCCCGATCTCATTGAGGATTTCCCTGCTCATCAGGGGAGGATAGAGCGACAAGTTGATGGTGTTCCTGTCGACCATACCCTCGATATAGCAGATGCAGGCCGGAAGCTTCCAGCCTATTTTAAATTCCGTTATAAAAATATCCTGATTGCGCGGCATATGGAATTTTTGTCTGATCGTCTCAATGTTATCGCAAAGCTTGTCCGAAATAAACTCGGGGTCCTTCGGCGGCCGGCATTGCTCATTGCTGCCTTCGTCTGTACTGTCATCCTTTTCTTGCCTCGAAAAACGGCTTTTTTTCTGCCGGGCATCCCTGCCGCCGGATCTTTGTTTGTTTTTATTATCCTGTTGCGCGCTGTTGTTCTTTCCCCCCGGCGCGCCCGAATCGGAAGGATTCATCTGCCCCTCGTTTTCGCCATCCGAAAGCTCGAAGCCGTGCTCTTCGTTTTTCGGTTCCTGATATGTTAGAAAGTCTTTGGCCTTTTGAAAAATCCCTGCCATAAACGTCTCCGTACCGTATTTATACTCTATTCACATTATCTGTATTCGGTGGTGCATTATACCCGACAGATGACTTTCCGAATATGCACCTCGGTTCAGGAGCAGATGCGCGGCTTTAGTCGGCCCTTCCCTTAATGATGCTGGTCCCCAGCGCGCCGTTGTCGCTGAAAATACGCCTGATCTGCTCCGTTTTGTTATCACCGCACGCGACAAAAATAACGACCTCATTGTCGCAGCCCGCCTTTTTTCTCTTTTTTAAGACCAGGAGCTTAATGAAAAATCCGATTCCGAAGCCGCCGACGCCGCCAATGACACCCCACACAACCGGACCCCATTCCAGAACAAACCCGTAAACGCAGCCCAGAAGCGCCGTAAATGCGCCGAGTATCATCGGCAGGTCAAAGACGCTGCCGCCTGTCGCGGAATACATCGAATCGAAGAGCTTCTTACCGGACGATTTCTTTTCGATCGGGACAGCCAGTAGGTTCATTTTCGGAATACCCTCCTGTTCAAGCGCCGTCACAGCGAGCTCCACCTGCACTGTCTGCCTGAAAACCGATACGACATACATACCCGCACCTTCTTCATCCGCGCTGTCCGGTGAATACGGAAACTCCGCGCTCTGATAGTTGTTTTTTAAGAACTGCGACTGCTCCCGGTCAAACAGTTTATTGCTTTCCACGGCGTTGACCAATGCGGCATAAACACAGAAAAAAATACCGACGGGATGTTCATGAGCCACTGCGGGTTGAGCGCCGTTTTCGCGTTTTCGAATGCGCCGAAACAGGTCAGGTGAAGGGCCGTGAGAATATTGGACTGATAAACGATGACGGTCCACCAGAAAACCATAAAGACAACATGCAAAAGGCGATGGAGCGCCATATGGCTGAGGCCCGGCGACACCGCGCACCAGGCCGCCGTCAATAATGGCGGGCGTTTATCAAGATAGGTGACGGAAACCGGGTTTATGATAAACGCACCGATAGGAGCGTTCTCTCTCTCTGCGAGAATGTATTGCTTATTCAGCTCGACAGCTGCTCTGTAGCTGTCCCATACGGTAAAAATATAGACGGGTATATAAAGGAGCGACCAGCGGATATCGACGACATCGCGTGACAGCTCGAATCTGCCGAGAAGCGCATGCATCAGGGCCAGATTGACATTGGCTTTCAGGTTGATGAAAACCTCCCAAAAAAAGAGGACGAAGCCCTTGAGATATTGCGACAGAAGTATATGCCCCAGGCCCGGGAACAACGCCGACCAAAAGGCCGCAACAAACGGATTTCTGAGCTGGAGCTGCGCGGTTCCGATATGATTGAAGACTGCCAGAGGTCTGCGCGGCGGCCGACTGGAATTTGCGTTGTTCATGCAGTACCAACTTCACTTTTTTTGTTAGTATCTGTAATCAGCGCGTCTTCATTCGCAAAATAAAAGAGCGTGCCCCAAAAACAGGGCACGCCCGGCAGGCTTTCAACACATGAGCCGGACAAGGTCGCCGCCGAGGAGCTCCATCTCTTCCGGCGCATGAAGGGCAGCGACGATCGGAATATCCTGCGACAGTATGAGCGATGCCATTCTGACCGTCAGCTCCGGGTCAAAACCCTTGAAGGGTTCGTCGAGTATCAGAAGCCTTCCGCCCGGGGGAAGCTCTCCGCCAAAGGCCAGGGCTCTGGCCAAAGCGACACGGCGTTTCTGTCCGCCGGACATGCTGTCCGGATAACTTCCGCCCAGGCCGTCAAGCTCAACAAGCCCAAGCCACTCCTCCGCCTTTTTTTCAGCCGGCGTTGGCAGCACCACGGCGATGTTTTCAAGTGCCGTGCGCCATGGCAGCAGCCGATCCTCCTGGAACACCATCGACACGCGGTCCGGAACGCCTGTAATCGCACCGCTCCGGGGTTTCAAAAGCCCGGCAAGAAGCCGCAGCAGCGTCGTTTTTCCGCAGCCGGAAGGCCCCGTGATGCAGGTTTTATGGCCGAGCGACAGGTTCAGCCCGTCGAAGACCGGCTTGCCGCCATGGGCAAAGGACAGTGATTCAATGTTAATCATCCCTGCCTCCTCCCGCGTTTTCCCACAAAAAGCCGTGCCAGTACATTCTCCAGCAGCATGCTCAGGCAAATGACAACAGCCGTCCACGCAAAAAGGTCCGGCGTCTCCAGGTATATTTTAGCGCTGAAGAGCGCCTCGCCGATGGTGGGGCGCACCTGACAGATGACTTCTGCCGCAACACCCGATTTCCACGCCAGCCCCATGGAGGTCGCGCATGCCGCGCTCCACTGGGTCCGGATGGAGGGGATATAGATAAGCTTCAGCGTCTTCAGCCGGCCAAATCCGAATATCCTGGCCATCTCGAGGAGATTTTTATCCGTGTCCCGGAGGGCTGCGAAAACAGCCTGCCAGACGACGGGCGTCACCATCAGCGCCGCCGAAAACGCCGGGACGCGCGCCTTGCCCAACCATAAAAGGGCCAGGATGATAAACGACGCAACAGGCGTGGCGCGCACGACACGGATCGCCGGCGCCAGTAGAATTTCGGCGGCGCCCACAAAGGCGGTCAAAAATGCCAGCAGCGTCCCCGCTGAGACGCCGACGATAAAGCCGGCGAAGACATTGAGAAGGGACTGCCCGGCCGACAGCCAGAACGGCCATGTGATCATGAGCTCGGCAAGCCTTCTGACGACGCTGAGCGGTTGGGGCAGGACGAGCTCATTTCCCACGCCGAAGGACGCCAGCTGCCAAACGAGCCCCCAGAACAGCAGGGCTGATACAACCCTCAGGAATTTACGGCCCGGCGAAATAGATGGTATCATCCGGAATTTTCCCTCCCAGCGATTTGGGTTCAGCCTCAAACAGGACGTCGAAATACCCAGATATGGCGCCTTTGATTCCCGGTGCCCCGGCGATAAACGTCAGGCTGCAGTCAGGTATGGCGGCTTTTGCAATCTGTTCGCTGGCGACGATGCCGTATTTATAAGCCAGTGCCGACGCGCTGTCAAGATTTTCGGCCGCAGCCATATACTTGACAGAGGACTCGTACTCTTTCAAAAAGCTGCCGACAATCGCATCGGCATTGGGGAGGTCTCCCCGGACAACGACGCAGCCCTGCGTCAGCTCGCTGCCGCCGGCAATCCTTTTCCACTCGTCCCCAAGATTAAGCGCCACGCGGACAGCGGGATTTTTCACGAGGACGCTCGTGGAGTTGGGAACGGGGAGCATGCAGAGGTCCACCGCACCGGATGCCATCTTCGTCGCCAATTCACCTGCGTCCATGAACTCGACGGCCACGTCCCTGCCGGGCTCCAGGCCATTTTGACGCAGGATAAAGTTTAGGACATACTCAGGATTGGCCGCCTGGCCGGTGGCATAGATCGTTTTTCCCTTCAGGTCAGCGACAGATGTAATCGTATTGCCGTTTTCAAGGATGCTGAGGACCCCCAGGGTGTTAATCGCGATGATTTTTACATTGCCGCCTGTTTTATTAAACAGCACGGCTGCGACGTTTGTCGGTACCGCCGCGATGTCGATGCTGCCGGCAATGATCTCGCTCGTCATGATGGACGGATCGGATTCGATCCTGAACGTGTAGTCCAGGGCGGTTTCCCCCTTTTCGCTCTGTTCCATCAAATAAGACGCGCCGATACCCGTCGGTCCTTTCAAAAAGCCGGCGTTGACGGCATACCGGACATCAGATACAGCTGGTGTTTTCGAAACTGCCGGTGTTTCAGGCGCGGACGGAGAGACGGCCGCAGGCGGTTTTAAAGAGGCTTCGGGCGCATTTCCCGCGCAGGCTGCAAGCATAAATACAGTCATAAGGGCAAAGGCCAAAGATAATGCTTTTTTCATACAAACTCCTTAATTAATCAAAATCGGACAGTCCGCCAGGGGTGATGATTTCAATTTCTTTTCCGTTTTTTTTGATGCTCCCCGACTGCCGGAGCGCTTCGAAGGCGCGGTACAGGGAGGCTCTTCCGATATTGAGCGTTTCAGCCAGCGCTGAGATGCTGCCGTGCAGCCGGACAATGCGTTTTTCGCCGCAGGTCACCGTATTTTGAATGAGATATTGCTTCAGGGCAGCCTCCGCGTTCACCGATACGAGCCCCTCAATCTTGTCGTTTAAAAACCGCACACGGCCTGTCAGGAACCGGATGTAGTTGAGGGCGACCTGCTGCGTCTCCAGCATGATCGTTTCCAGCAGCTCGCGGGGGAAGAAAACAATCCGGCAGTTTGACGACGCTGTCAAAACCGTCACAGCAGCGGTATCGTCGTCATAAAGATTGGCCGAGCCGAAAAGGCTGCCGCGTCCGAGAGTCGCCATCGTGTAACGGCTGCTGGAGGGCTTTGTGACATTGACGCTCCCTGAGAGCACAAGCCCCAGGCAGTTCCGGTAGTCGTACGCGTCAAAAACAACGGCGCCTTTACACAGTGAAACAAGGCGGCAGCCGGCAGTCTCCAGCACACCGGCGACGACGCTTTCATCGATGCCGTGAAACAGCGCGCAGCCCGTTATCAGTTCCCATTCTCCTCGCTTTAGCTCAGCTTTATCCATTCAGGCGCCCTCTTATGTGTCTCATATGATACATATGTTAAACCATTAACAATCTTTTGTAAATAGGGAATTGAAATTTTTTGTAGTTTTCAAAAAGCGACGAAGGATCTCCAGGTAATCTTATGGTGCTGCACCGATTTAAGATTACCTGAAGACCCTTCTAATAACAAATTAAACAGAGGATTCTCTTACAGCTTATACCCGACAAACCCCTTGTCCGTCAGCGTCATGGCGTACGTGAAGCCGCAGCTTCTGGCCAGTTCGGCCGCCGCGCCGAATTTGTAGCCGATGGACGCGCCGTCGTGGCTGTCCGAGGAGAGGATGATCTCTCCGCCGCGCTCACAAAGCGCTTTCAGGAGGACAGGCGACGGATACGGCACTGTCCGCCCGGCGCGGTACATGGCGCCGGTGTTGATTTCAAACAGCTTTTGTTTTTCGGTAATAGCCGCCAGTGCTTCCAGCGCCGGTCTGAGATAACGGGGATCGGTTTCGTCGAAGTGTTTCCCGCCCTCGTTGAATTTCGTCACCAGATCAAAATGCCCGATAAAATCCGGCGACGTTTTTTGTACAACATCGGCGACGGTCTCGTAATACGCTCTCGTGTACGCGTAAACGTCGCCGCCGAAATAACGGCGGACATCCTCCGTCTGCACCTTTTCGGTGTCGTCGACGGATAACAGCGCACCATCTTTTTTTATGTAATGGACCGAGCCGATGACGTAATCGTAAGAATACACCGTCCCGGGTGAATAAAAGTCCCGCTCCACACCGGGAAAGAGCACTATCTGCCCGGCGTACTTTTCTTTCAGGCGCCGCATTTCTTCAATAAACACCGGTTCGTTTTCACGCGTCATGCACCAGCGCGTGGGAAAGCCCATGGGTGCGTGGCCGGAAATCCCGAAGGCGGCGCAGCCCTTTGAGATCGCGGCTTCTACCATGGCCTCGCAGGATTCGGTCCCGTCGTCGAAGGTTGTATGGGCGTGGAAATTTGTCAGGGGCGTCATGGCGTCATCTTCTCCTGCTTGACCTTTTTATCCACCACATGGCGGGATTTGAGCTCGTTTTTTACGTCGTCCAGGGAGATACCCATTTCGATCATAAGGACCATGGCGTGGTAAACAAGGTCCGCCAGCTCATAGACCGTCTCCTGTCTGTCGCCGGCTTTTCCCGCGATGATGACCTCGGTCGATTCCTCGCCGACTTTCTTCAGTATTTTATCGATGCCCTTGTCGAACAGATACGTGGTGTAAGAGCCCTCTTTACGTTCTGTCTTCCGGCTTTCGATCAACGTCATCAGGTCCTCCATTGTAAATGGCGAAAGCGTGTCGCTGACGTAAACATCATCGGCAAAGCAGGAGTCCGTTCCCAGGTGGCAGGCCGGGCCGTCCTTCTTGACGGACACAAGGAGGGTATCCCTGTCACAGTCCGCCTTGATATTGACAATATGCTGGACTGCCCCCGACGTTTCGCCCTTGCGCCACAGCTCCTGACGCGACCGGGACCAGAAGCAGGTCCGCCCCTCGTCCAAACTGATCTGCAGGCTCTCCCTGTTCATCCAGGCCACCATCAGCACTTTTTTGGAGTCGGCGTCGGCGACGACGGCGGGGATGAGGCCGGCGGCGTCGAATTTGAGTTCGTTGATTTGAAGCATAATAACCTCCGAAGAATGAGTCTATTGACCACCCCGGCACTTCGTGCCACCCCTCCTTTGGAGTGGTGGACGGCGAAGCCGGACGGGATGGTTTCATATCCGCACTGCAATACCTTCCCGCCTGAGCGCGTTTTTCAGCTCCGGGATTTTGACCTCGCCGAAATGGAAGATTGAGGCGGCGAGCCCTGCGTCCACCTTCGGGAGTGTTTTGAATAAAACCGAAAAATCCTCAATGGAGCCCGCGCCGCCTGAGGCGATCACCGGGATTGACACGGCGCTGCACACGGCGTCCAGCATCTCCAAATCGAAGCCCTTTTTTACGCCGTCTGTGTCGATGCTGTTGACGACCAGTTCTCCCGCGCCGAGGCGCTCGCCGCGGCGGACCCACTCGATGGCGTCCATGCCCGTATCCTCGCGGCCGCCCCTGGCGAAAACCCGGAACTGCCCGCCAACGCGCTTGATATCGACGGAGAGCACAACGCACTGGTCGCCGTACTTTTTGGCGGCTTCTTCAATCAGCGACGGATTTTTAATGGCGCCTGAGTTGACGCTGACCTTGTCGGCCCCGCATTTTAAAACCCGGTCGAAATCGTCCACCGTGTTGATGCCGCCGCCCACGGTGAGGGGGATGAAGATGCAGCTTGCCACCTCTTTAAGAATTTCCGTAAAGAGCCTCCGCTCCTCGAAGGACGCCGTGATGTCGTAAAAAACAAGCTCGTCGGCGCCGCAGTCACTGTAGTATTTGCCGAGAGCAACCGGCGACGATACGTCGTTTAAATCCATAAAGTTGACGCCCTTGACAACCCGACCGTCCTTTACGTCGAGGCAGGGGATAATTCTCTTCGTGATCATCCGCCGCAGCACCCTTCCGCCGTTGCAGCAACGGCTTCCTTCAGATTGATTTTGCCTTCGTAAAGCGCCTTGCCCAGGATCGCCCCGTACAGCCCGAGGTAGTCCAGGTACATGATGTCCTTCAGCGACGAGACGCCGCCGGAAGCAATGATATTGAGCGACAGCTCGCTTTGGAGACGGCGGTACAGCTCGTTGTTGGCGCCGCCCAGAACGCCGTCCTTGGAGATATCCGTGCAGATGACTGTTTTGACGCCCTTCGCCTCCATCTGCCGGCAGAAGGCGATACCTTCCTTCGATGTCACTTCCGTCCAGCCCTTGACGGCCACAAAACCGTCCTTCATGTCGACGCCGACAGCAATTGTGTCTCCGTAGAGCGCCGTCATTTCATCCACAAAGCCGGGCTGCGTGATGGCGGCCGTCCCGAGGATCACCCGCCCGACACCGATATCGAGATATTTCTCGATTACGTCACGAGACCGTATCCCGCCGCCGACTTCCGTAAAAAGCCCGCTCGTCCGGACGATCTCCCGGATCGTCTCAAAATTCGCCGTCGTCCCGTCCCTTGCCCCCTCCAGATCGACGACATGCAGGTGCGCCGCACCGGCGTCCCTGAACGCGCACGCCACCTCGGCGGGCTTGTCACTGTAAACGGTCATCTGCGCGTAATCCCCCTTCATGAGGCGCACGGCCTGACCGCCGTATAAATCGATTGCGGGAAAAAGTATCATATTATTAACCTCTATATCTCACAAAACGCGCGAAGAATATTCAGCCCCACGTCGCCGCTTTTTTCGGGGTGGAACTGGGTGCCGTAAACATTGCCGTCGGCGACGGCGGCTGTCAGGAGGGCGCCATATTCGGTTGTGGCGATGACGGCGGCGTCGCAGTCGGCGGCGTAATAGGAGTGGACGAAATAGACGTGGTCGCCCTCTTTTACATATTTAAAGAGCGGGCTAACCGGCTTGTTTTTCGGGAATATCAGTCCGTTCCAGCCGATCTGGGGTATCTTATACCACTTCGGTACGACGGGCTCCATGGAAACGACGCTGCCGCGAATCAGGCCGAGACCTTCGTGCTCTCCGTATTCATAGCTCTTGTCAAAGAGCAGCTGCATCCCGAGGCAGACGCCCAGAAGCGGCTTGCCCTTTTTGGCTTCATCACAGACAACAGCATCGAGACCGCTCTCCCGGAGCTTTTTCGCGGCGTCCTCAAACGCGCCGACCCCCGGCAGGAGGACCTTGTCGCTGTCCCGGATCTTTTGAGGGTCACCTGTGACCTCGGCATCCTGTCCGATGTATTTGAAGGATGAGCGTAGGGAAAAGAGATTTCCCACGCCGTAGTCGACAATTGCGATCATACTAAACCCCAATCATATATCTCAAATGAGGGTCACCCAGGGGGGCGCCTCCTACGTAGGGGACGCCGCCAACAGCTCGCATAGCGAGCTGCTGGCGTCCCATTTACCATTAAAGAATGCCTTTTGTGGAGGGGATTTCGTCTTTATAGGCTTCCTCGATTTTGACCGCTTTGCCCAGCGTTCGGGCCAGCGCCTTGAAACAGGCCTCAATGATGTGGTGGGCGTTGCCGCCGGACAGCTGCTTCACGTGCAGGGTGATATTGGCTTTCCGCACAAAAGCCAGCAGGAATTCCTCCACCAGCTCGGTGTCCATGGTTCCGACCTTTTCACCGGGCAGCTCCACATTGAAGGAGAGCCAGCTCCGGCCGGAGATGTCGACGGCGCACAGGACCAGCGCTTCGTCCATCGGCAGGATGATATCGGCGTACCGCGTGATACCGCGCATGTCGCCCAGCGCTTCCGCGAAAGCGGAGCCCAGGCACAGGCCGATGTCCTCCACGGAGTGGTGCGCGTCCACATGGGTATCGCCCCTGCAGGAAAGCGTAAGGTCAAAACGCCCGTGGCGGGCGAACAGCGTCAGCATGTGGTCGAGAAACCCGATGCCGGTATCGATTGTGCTGACGCCGGTCCCGTCGATATTAAGGGACAGGCTGATATCCGTTTCGGCGGTTTTTCTTTTGATTTCGCTGGTACGCATGAGCAGCCTCCTTTGTTTCGTTTGCATTAAGTAAATTCTGTGTTCATTCGCAGGGCGCGGCAGCCTTGACTCGCCACGTCGTAGGGCGGGACGACCCGGCCCGCCTCCGTTTCTGCGGCGCGGTACAGGAGCGGCAGGAGCAGAGCCCCTGCCCTACATTCAAACCGAGATATTCTACCCCGCCAGTATCGTTTTCAGTGCTTCTACCAGGGTGTCCATCTGGGTGTCGGTGCCGATGGTGATTCTAAGATAATCCGAAATGCGGGGTTTGTCAAAGTGGCGGACGAGAATGCCTTTGGCTTTGAGCTTCCCATAGAGTTCGCTGCCGCTGACAGCGGGGTGCTTGGCAAACAGGAAGTTTGCTTTGGAGTCCGTCATGACAAAGCCGAGGTCTTGAAGCGCGGCGGCTGTTCTATCCCGGGTTTTGACGATCTTCGCGCGCATGTCGATGTAATATGCTTCGTCGTCGACAGCCGCTTCACCGGCGGCAAGCGCCATGCGCGTGACATTATAGGAGTTGAAGGAGTACCGGATCCTGTCGATATCCGCTATCAGCGCTTCACAGCCGAAGGTGAAGCTGAGGCGCGCGCCGGCCAGCGACCGGGATTTTGAGCAGGTGTGCACAACGAGCAGGTTGTCATAGTGATCGATCAGGCTGACAACGGAGGTGCCGCCGAAATCGATATACGCCTCGTCGATGATCACCACATTGTTCGGATTCGTCTGCAGGATCCTTTCAATATCATCGCGAGAAATCATGCGCCCTGTCGGCGCGTTCGGATTGGCGATGACAATGGTTTTATTGATGCCGTAATATTCTTCGCAGTTGATCGAAAAATCGTCCCGCAGAGGAATCGCGATATAAGGCGCGCCGAAGAGACAGCAGTACACCGGGTAAAAGCCGTAGGTGATGTCGGGGAAGGCAGCCGGGTGCTCCTCGTCGCAGAAGGCCAAAAACGCAAACGCCAGCGCTTCGTCCGAGCCGTTGGCAAGGAAAACATTTTTCGGCGAGACTTCATAAAGCTTGGCGACATTTTCACGCAGTCTTTTACCGGCGGGGTCGGGGTAGAGGCGGAGCCGTTCGATTTCGTCGCGACTCATGGTCTCAAACACCCTCGGTGACGGCGGATACGGCGACTCGTTGGTGTTCAGCTTGATATACTGCATTTCCTGCGGCTGCTCGCCGGGGACATAGGCCTCCAGCCTTTCAAACCGCGGGCTCAAAAATCTGCTCAAAATCACTCACTCCATTACTTTTCGTTTTCAGGACTTCCGAATCTGACTGTTACGGAGCGGGCATGGGCGTCCAGTCCTTCCTTTGACGCGAAACAGGCGATATCGCCGCTGACATTCGACAGCGCTTCCTTTGAATAATACGTATACGAGGTTTTTTTAATAAAATCGTCCACCGACAGGGGGCTTGAAAAACGCGCTGTTCCGGAGGTTGGCAGCGTGTGGTTCGGCCCGGCGTAATAGTCACCCAGCGCTTCCGGGCAGTACCGGCCGAGAAATACCGAACCCGCGTTCGTGACGCTGTCCAGATAATCAAAGGGATTGTCGACGCAGATTTCGAGATGCTCCGGCGCGAGCCTGTTGGATATTTCGATGGCCTGCCTTAAGGACGCGGCGACGATAATTTTGCCGTGCTTGTCAATGGAGGCACGGGCGATGGTCCGGCGGGGCAGAGCCTCGAGCTGTTTTTCAATTTCAGCGCGCACTCTTTCGGCAAGGGCCGCGCTGTCCGTTACAAGGACGGCGGCGGCGTTTTCGTCGTGCTCGGCCTGGGAGAGCATATCTGCGGCAACAAATTCCGGGTTGCTGCCCTCGTCGGCAATCACAAGGATATCGCTGGGTCCGGCAATCATGTCGATGGCGACGAGTCCGAAAACCTGTTTTTTCGCCTCAGCCACGTAGGCATTGCCGGGACCGACAATTTTATCGACCCTGGGCACGGACTCGGTGCCGTAGGCCAGCGCTGCGATCGCCTGAGCCCCGCCGGCTTTGAAAATCCTGTCCGCTCCGGCGACCTGCGCCGCGGCGAGGATATTGGGGTCAATCGACCCGTCCGGTGACGGGGGCGTCACGAGAATGAGCTCTCCGACTCCGGCGAGCCTGGCCGGGATGCAGTTCATCAGGACGGTGGACGGGTAGCTGGCCGTCCCGCCTGGGATGTAGACCCCAACCTTTTGAAGCGGCAGAATCTTCTGACCCAGCACAACGCCGTCTTCTCGGGTCATGCTGAAGCCGGTGCGCAGCTGCTTGCGGTGGAAGACTTCGATATTGGCCGCCGCCTTTTTCATCACGTCAAAAAAGCAGGCGTCAACCCCGGACAGCGCCGCGTCGAATTCCTGACGCGTCACCTCCAGCGCTTGAAGCTCGGCTTTGTCGAACAACCTTGTATACTTCATCAGCGCGGCGTCGCCGTTTGTCTTCACGTCGGCAATGATGTCCGCCACCGTTTTTTCAACAGGCACCAGCGGCTCGTTCCGCGCGAAAAGGTCCGAATCGGCAACCTCGCCGTATTTGAATATCCTAATCATGTGGCTGAACCTTCTTTTATATAATCCGAAACCTTATGACATAACTGACTGATATCGGCGTGCTTGAACTTATAGCCGACCTTGTTGGAAATCAGCCGCGCGCTGATGGGGGTGATTGTTTCCACGACCTCCAGGTCGTTTTCCCTGAGCGTCGTCCCTGTCTCGACGATGTCAACGATGACATCCGACAGACCGAGGATCGGCGCCAGCTCGATGGAGCCGTTCAGCCTGATGATGTCGATCTCACGGCTCTGCCCGGCGTAATGATTTTTTGCGATATGGGTAAATTTCGTCGCCACCCGGAGCGTCCTGTCCAGATCGTCCCTGAAGCCCTTCCGGGCTGCTACGCACATGCGGCACCTGCCCACCTCCAGGTCCAAAAGCTCATAGACATCCGGACCGTATTCCAGCAGGATGTCCTTTCCTGCGACGCCGAGATCGGCGGCGCCCCTCTCCACATATATGGCCACATCCGACGGCTTGACCCAAAAATAGCGGACACCTGTCTCCTCGTTTTCAAAGATCAGCTTCCTGTTGCTGTCAAGGATCGACGGGCAGCCGTAACCGACCGCTTCAAAGATACCGTAAACCTTCTCGCCGAGCCGGCCTTTCGGGAGCGCGATATTAATCATCGGCTTCAATATCCTCAAGCCTCCCGTCTTTTAGTATCACAAGCCGTCCGGCCTTCACGCTGTCCGGTGCGGCCGATATTGTGTCGATCTTGAGCGCTCTGACGCTCTCATTTTTATCTGTCAGTGTTTTAACCGTTTGTGCTAGAAGCTCCATATCCGTTTGCCCGTCATATAAAAGCAGAACATCCACATCGTACGCCCTTTTGACTTCGCCGTATCTCTCAAGCAGGTCAATATAGACGGCGAAACCGATGGCGCCCGATTTCTTGCCGAAGCGCTGCATCAGGTTGTCATACCGGCCGCCGGACAATATGCCGGTGGGTATTCCGTCGATAAAGCCTTGAAAAATAACGCCACTGTAGTAATTCATGTCGTTGACGATGGAGAAATCGAGGCGGATGCTCTCCCCGCCGCCCAGGCTTTTCACCGTTTTGTAGATAAGCTCAAGCTCTTCTATCGCTTCGTCGGTTTTGCCGCCGGTGCTGATCTCCCTGAGCTCGGAGACCGTGTCCTCAAACGGCCCGTACAGAGAAGCCAGCTTCATGAGCCTCTGACAGGCATCGTCGCCGAGCCCGTAGGAGGCGCACAGCTTGTTGATTTCCGGCGCGTTCTTTTCACTGACGCACCGGAGAATTTCCGACGCCTCCATGTCCGACAAGCCAATGCTGTCCAAAAGACCGCTTAAAAAGCCCATATGCGAGATATCAAGGGAATATCGGCCGCTGATCGTCTGCAGGCTCTTTTCCGCCAGCAGGATCACCTCGCTCATGGAATAGACGTCAAGATTGCCGATGCACTCCAGCCCGACCTGCATCCGCTCCTTGAATTCACGGCTTGTGTGCGACAGCCTGTAGACATTCTCGTTGTAAAAGTACTTGCATAACGAGACGTCGCTGTCTTTTGTATTTTTCACAATGGACAGCGTCACATCCGGCTTCAGCGCCATCAGCTTGCCGTTCATGTCGTTAAACGTGATGATCTGCTCCGAAGCCAGGAAGCTTTTGTTGCGGACATACAGGTCGTATTCCTCAAACTTGCTCATTTTGTATTGGGAATATCCATACTTCCTGTAGAGCGCTCTCAGACTCATCATTGCTTTTTCTTCATTTTTCAGGACATCTTCTGAAAAGGTCATTGCCATACTATCTCCGCTTTTCGTCATGATTGATCAAAGCATACCATGCTTTAGCGTATTAGTCAAGTAGTTCGGTAATATGATAATGTATTAACCCGGCAGTGGTCCCACATGTTTTTTTATTCATTTTAACGTAATTTGGATGGCTCGTACAGTATCATTTACGAAAGCCTCCTCTGTCCGCCCGGCCGAATTTTCATGTTGCTCTTTTTGCCAAAATCGTGTTAAATAAAAATAGAAGGGCACTTTTGCTGTCGAAGGAGGTCATCAGATGGCGTTTGTTGTCTACGAAAATACGATTGTATACAAAGAAGACGGAAAAGTTCTGGCGGAGGTCGCATATCCGCCGACCGGCATCGGCGTCGTGGATATCTGCCGGACCCATGTGGACGACGCGCTGCGCGGACAGGGTATGGCCGGACAGCTGATGGAGCGGGCGGCTCAGGAACTCCGCAAAACGTGCCGTCAGGCCGTGCTGTCATGCAGTTATGCAACGAAGTGGTTTGAACAGCATCCCGAATATTCCGATGTACTTGTGAAATAGAGATTCGGTATAAGAAAGGAAGAGAGATTTGAGCAGGCTAACGATAACAACACCGGGCGAAGCGCAGCTGGCCCTGGAACGTCTGTATGAAGACGTTGCCCGCCGCGTCCGTTCCGGCCCGTCCGCCATATGTCCGATCGATATGGCGGCGTCATTCATCAAGGTCTGTCAGGCCCAGTCCTGCGGCAAATGCGTTCCATGCCGCGTGGGTTTGAACAATCTTGTCAATCTGATGGAATCCGTCCTGGACGGAAAAGCGAAAACAGGAACCATCAACCTCATTGAGACCACGGCGCAGGTCATCTCAGACACGGCGGACTGCGCCATCGGCTACGGAGCGGCCGATTATATCCTACATACGATCAGCGCCTTCAGAAAAGACTTTGAATACCACATCCAGAGAGGCAAATGCAGCGAGCGGTTCGAGCAGGCGGTGCCCTGCGTCTCCACCTGCCCAGCCCATATCGATGTCCCCGGCTATATTACGCTGGTCGGCGAGAAGAGATATGACGACGCCATACGTCTCATCCGGAAGGACAACCCCTTCCCATGTGCCTGCGGCTACATCTGCGAGCACCCGTGCGAAACCCGCTGCCGGCGCACGCTGCTTGACGACGCCATCAATATCCGCGGTATCAAACGCTTCGCCGCCGACTACTCGGGCGTCGTCCCGCCCCCTGAATGCCTCCCCGCCACCGGGAAAAAAATCGCTGTCATCGGCGGCGGGCCTTCGGGTCTGACGGCCGCTTATTACCTGCAGCTCATGGGGCACAGCGTCACTGTCTATGAAAAGCGCGCCCATTTGGGCGGCATGCTCCGTTACGGTATTCCCGGCTACCGCTTCCCGAAGGAGCGCCTGCAGTACGATCTGGATGCGATTCTCGCGACGGGAATCGACGTCAAGCTGGGCACGGACATCGGCAGGGATATGACGCTCGAACAGCTTCGGCGCGATTTCGACGCTGTCTACATCGCCATCGGCGCCCATACCGACAAAAAGCTCGGCATTGAGGGCGAAGACGCCAAAGGCGTCATCTCCGCTGTTGAGCTCCTGCGCCATATCGGCGACGGCAATCTGCCCGACTTTACGGGTAAAAAGATTGTTGTCGTCGGCGGCGGCAATGTAGCGATGGACGCAGCCAGAACAGCAGTCCGGTTGGGCGCGGATAAAGTGAGCGTCGTTTACAGACGGCGCCAAAAGGATATGACGGCGCTTCCGGCGGAGGTCGAGGCCGCCATTGCCGAGGGGGTGGAGATGGTCACATTGAACGCCCCTGCCGGTATTATTGCCGATGAAAGCGGCACAGTGACAGCCTTCCGCGCACAGCCCCAGATTGTCGGCAGGATCGGCGACGACGGGCGACCGGCGCCGACGAACGCCAAACAGCCGGAGATGACAATACCGTGCGATACCGTCATCATGGCTGTCGGCCAGGCTGTCGAAACAGCATGCTTTGAAAAGGCAGGCGTTCCCGTGAATAGAGGAACGTTTTCAGCCGGGAAAAGCGGCGCCGTCAGGGAACTGCCCGGCGTCTTCACGGGCGGTGACTGCCTGTCGGGCCCGTCGACAGTGATACGGTCCATCGAGGCCGGTAAGGTCGCGGCGGCGAATATCGACCAGTATCTCGGCTTTGACCACAAGCTTGAAGTGAAAGTCGACGTCTCCTTCACAGCGCTGCGCGAGAAGCCGCTCATGGGAAGGGTTGAAATGTCCGAACGGGAAGCCTGTGAGAGAAAGTGCGGTTTTGAGCTCAGCGAGATCGGCATGACGCGTGAGGAAGCCGCTCAGGAAGCCCGGCGCTGCCTGCGCTGCGACCACTTCGGCTTCGGCGCTCTGGGAGGAGGTTATGCGCAATGGTAAAACTAAAGATCGATAATATTCCGGTGGAAGTGCCGGAGGGTACGACGATTTTAAACGCGGCAAAATCCGTCGGCGTTGTGCTGCCGACCCTCTGTTATATGAAGGACATCAACGACATCGGCGCGTGCCGCATCTGCGTGGCTGAAATCGAAGGGCGCAAGAAGCTCGTCACGACGTGCAACACTCCGGTCAGCGAGGGCATGGTTGTTATGACGAACAGTCCCAGGGCGCGGGAGGCGCGCAGGGTCAACGTCCAGTTCATCCTGTCCCAGCACGACTGCAACTGTCCGACCTGCATCCGCAGCACCAACTGCGGACTCCAGACGATCGCCAATGATCTGGGAATCATTTCCCAGCCGTATACGAAGGAAGTCCCCGAAAAGAAATGGGACATGACCTTCCCTCTCATTAAGGACGATTCCAAATGCATCAAATGCATGCGGTGCATACAGGTTTGCAACAAGGTGCAGTCCGTCGGCGTGTGGGGCCTGGACAACACCGGGTCCAGAACGAACATCGGCGTCACCTGTGACAGGGAAATCGACGAGTCCGACTGCGTCCTCTGCGGCCAGTGCGTCACCCACTGCCCGACCGGCGCTTTAAGCGAGCGCGACGACATCATGAAGGCGTTCCGCGCCCTGGCCGATCCCGATATCATCACGGTCGTTCAGGTCGCGCCGGCTGTCCGCGCCGCCTGGGGCGAGGATCTGGGCGTCTCGAGAGAATTCGCGACAGTGAAGCGCCTCGTCGCCGCACTGCGCAAGATCGGGTTTAACTATATCTTCGATACCGATTTTGGCGCCGATCTGACGATCATTGAGGAAGGCAACGAATTCATGCGCCGGAAGTTCAATAACAATGAACCGAACAGATATCCGCTGTTCACCTCCTGCTGCCCCGGCTGGGTCCGGTTTATGAAGTCACAGTATCCGGATATGATGGAGCACTTTTCGACGACGAAATCGCCGCAGCAGATGTTCGGCGCCGTCGCCAAGACGTATCTGGCTGATATCCTGAAGGTCGACCCGTCGCGGATTTTTTCTGTCGCCATCATGCCCTGCACGGCGAAAAAGGCGGAATGCACCTATCCGGGCATGGACTCCACGGGTACCGGTCCGGATATTAACCTCGTTCTGAC
>JAAYBH010000121.1 GCA_012718935.1 Clostridiales bacterium | reverse complement strand
TGGTGGAGCGGCGTATTGACAAGGCTAAAAAGGCCAGTAAAGGCGGCGACAGAAAGTTCCTGCGCGAGGCGGAGGTATTCCAAGAGCTGCTCGGCCATCTGAATAACGGCAGCCCGGCACGCAGTTTTGACGGTTCGCAGGAAGATATGAAGCTCATTGCCACGTCCGAGCTGATAAGCCTGAAACCCGTCATATACGCCGCAAATATGGATGAGAAGAGCTTCTCTTCCGGATATGAACGAAACAATTACTATCAGGCGGTCAGGGCTTATGCCGACAGCGACGGGTCACAGATGCTGCCGATCTGTGCCAGAACGGAGCAGGAGATTGCCGAGCTTCCCGACGAGGATAAGCTCCTGTTCCTGGAGGAACTCGGCATCAGCGAATCGGGGTTGGACAGGCTTATTAAATGCTCTTACAGTCTTTTGGGACTGATCTCCTTCCTGACGGCCGGCACCGACGAAGTCAGGGCATGGACGATTAGAAAAGGGACGAAAGCGCCGCAGGCGGCAGGGAAAATCCATTCTGACTTTGAACGGGGTTTCATACGGGCTGAGGTCGTGGCGTTTGACGATTTAAAGTCTGCCGGAACGATGACGGCGGCACGTGAGCGCGGCCTGATCCGATCCGAAGGGAAGGAATACGTCATGAAGGACGGCGACGTCGTCACCTACAGGTTCAACGTATGAGTATGGAGCATAAGCCCGACAGGAAGCGGATCGATATCATCGACGCCGCCAGAGGCTTCTCGGTGATCCTGATGGTCATCCATCACGCGCTGTTTGACGCGGTGGAATTTCTCGGCGCTCCCTCATGGCTTTTTAGTAATCCGGTATTCGATATCCTTCATTATTTTTTCGCAGGGCTCTTTATCTTCCTGTCCGGCGTATCGTCCCGCTTTTCCAGAAGTAACGTTCACCGGGGAGTCAAGGTCTTCGCTGTTGCAATGGTTCTGACGATCATAACGTCCCAGACGTTTGTAGGAGAACCGATACGGTTCGGTGTCCTGCACCTCTTGGGTTTTTGCATGATTTTCTATGGGATGACCCAGCATATATGGGACAAACTTCATAAGATGGCTGCGCCGTTTATGTATATCGCTTTGCTTGTGGGCAGCGCGCTGGCGGTCGGCTTGATACGGATTGACGCACCGTATTTCTGGATTTTTGGCTGGCGGCAGCCGGACTTTTACAGCGCTGACTACTTCCCGATTTTTCCATGGTTGTTTGTATTCCAGCTGGGTACCTGGGCAGGCTCATATATTGCCGATAACAAGCTCCCAAAATGGTTTTACGAAAAAAGAATCGCCGTTTTCCCTGCCGTAGGAAAAAGAGCGCTGCTGATATATGTTCTGCATCAGCCGATTTTGTACGGCATCGTGATGCTAATTATGTATTTAAGGTGAAAGGGCTCGAGAGACTGGGTGGTTGGCAGAATTTTAAGCCACAGCATACCTAATGTATACTTTATATGATTGTTACTTAAAATATTCTCGTATTCTCGAAATATTTCGCAAAAAAAAGAAAATCGCTATTGACTTTAAAAATCGTTTTTGATATTCTAACAGAGCGCCTTGCGGGGTGAATGCACCCATGGGTGCGTAAAAATGCGATGATTCGGGAGATTGCAGGTACAGCCTGGTCACTTCCGAGGAGTATGTCCGGTATCGGCCTTAAATATCCGATACGTAATCGGGCGGCTGAGAAAGTGCTGTTGAGAGGCGTATATCGCCATGATCAGAACAAACCGGCCGGGAAACAAGCCGGTTTATTTCTGAGCAGGAATGATACGCACGGTTATGTGTACAGAATTTTCTCTTCCGTACGAGTTTTAGTAAAAATCGTACATTTCAGGAGGAAAACAACATGGCAGCAACAAACAAAAAGATGATCCGTATCAGGCTGAAAGCTTACGACCATCAGCTGATCGACCAAGCGGCAGCCCAGATCGTCGAGACGGCAAAGCGGACGGAAGCGAAGGTATCCGGTCCTATCCCCCTGCCGACGAAAAAGGAAATAGTCACAATTCTGCGCGCCGTCCATAAATACAAGGATAGCCGCGAGCAGTTTGAACGCCTGACCCACAAAAGACTCATCGACATCATGAGCCCCACCCAAAAGACGGTGGAAGCCCTGATGGCCTTGGAGCTCCCGGCCGGCGTTGAAATCGAAATCAAACTTTAAGAAATCAGTAAGAAATGTTCCCATGTCGCTGCGCTATATCGTCTAACCCAAGCGCAGCCCGGCAAAAGCGGGTTCCCGGCGACGAGGGTCATGTTGACAGCCTGACGCTGTCAACCAATAACCTGTAAGAGGAGGATAAATATGGATAAGGCAATCATCGGTAAAAAGGTCGGCATGACGCAGATCTTCGATGATAAGGGCAGAGTCGTTCCGGTCACCGTCATCGAAGCCGGGCCCTGTGTTGTGGTTCAGAAGAAGAGCGTGGAGAAGGACGGCTACAATGCCGTACAGCTTGGTTTTCAGGATGAGAAAGCGAAAAAGCTGGGCAAACCGGAGGTTGGCCACCTGAAAAAGGCAGGCGTCCCCCTGAAGAAGCATCTTAAAGAGTTTCAATTGAAGAATTCGGATTCCATGAATGTCGGCGACGAGCTGAAGGCGGATGTCTTTACCGAGGGTGACAAGGTCGACATCACCGGC
>JAAYBH010000120.1 GCA_012718935.1 Clostridiales bacterium | reverse complement strand
TGGTCGGAAGGCGCGCTCCTCAATGAGATCGGGCGCGAAGACGGCTTGTTTGCCCTCGCCCTCGAAAATGATGAGACTGCCGGCGATGGCTGTTCTGCTGATAACGGCGGCGTGCTCGGCTTTTGCATTCTGCGGCGTACTGCCGACGAAGCCGAGCTCTACCAGATTGCCGTCCGCGAAGACGTGAGGCGCCGGGGCGTCGCCGACAGTCTGATGCGCAGAATAATGAGGTATTGCCATGAGAACACTATCGGCTCGATCTATCTGGAGGTCCGTAAAAGCAATGAAGCGGCGATCCGGCTGTACAAAAAACACGGCTTCAAAAACGCGGGCCGCCGTAAAAACTACTACAGCAGCCCCGTAGAAGACGCCGTGATGATGTCTCTGGCACTGGATTCGGATCATGATTTTATGGCTTGAGGTAAAAGTATGCTCATTTTTTCTATAGAGACATCCTGTGATGAAACGGCGGTCGCCGTAACGAGGAACGGCAGGGAGGTGCTGGCCGACGAGATATGTTCTCAAGCGGACATGCATGCCCTGTACGGCGGCGTCGTGCCGGAGCTGGCGTCGCGCAACCATATTGCCGTCATCGGGCGCCTCAGCGATATGGCACTCAGGAAGGCGGGAATAACAAAAGGCGATATCGACGCCGTTGCGGTCACATATACCCCGGGGCTTATCGGCGCGCTGTTGGTGGGCGTCAATTTTGCAAAGGGGCTGGCACTGGCGCTGGGCGTGCCGCTGATTCCCGTCCACCACATCAGAGGCCATATCGCCGCCAATTATATTGCCTATCCCGAGCTCGAACCGCCGTTTCTGGCTCTGATTGTCTCCGGCGGCAACAGTCTTATTGCTGATGTGCGCGGTTATACGGATATCCGGATCATCGGCTCGTCGCGCGACGACGCGGCGGGTGAATGCTTTGACAAGGTGGCGCGTGTCCTGGGGCTGCCGTATCCGGGCGGACGCCCGCTGGACGAGCTGTCCCGGGGCGGGGATGATACCGCCTTCAGGCTGCCGCGCGCCAGGATTGAAGGGGCGCCCTATGACATGTCCTTCTCCGGCCTGAAAACGGCCGTTGTGAATATCGTGCACAACGCCGGACAAAAGGGTGAAACGCTTCACTTACCGTCGCTGGCCGCGTCCTTTACGAGCGCTGTCAGCGACACGCTTGTACCGAGAACCATGATGGCCGCCCGTGAGCTTGGCTATAATAAAATCGCCATCGCCGGCGGCGTGGCGGCCAACTCACGCATTCGTACCGATTTTATAAAAGCGGCGGCAGCAGAGGGGAAAACGCTGTTAATCCCGCCCCTGTCGCTCTGCGGTGACAACGGCGCGATGATCGGCTGCCAGGCTTATTACGAGTATCTTGCCGGGAAAAGCGCCGGTATGGATTTAAATGCATACGCCACAATGGATGTTGACGATCTGTACGCCTGATATCTCTCCGCCCGAATGATCGATTTATATGTAAATAATTATATATCGTCATATTTATAAAAAACTTTAGCCGAAAAAATAAGAAAAAGAAAATGGATGTCCGTGGAAATATTGTTGTTATGTTAATAAGAAACGGGATTTGAAAGACCGCGCTATTTCAGTATTAAAGGAATGTTAAATAATAGTAATACTTTTCACAAACGTTGCCTCCGCTCACAATAATCTCTGTGGATA
>JAAYBH010000119.1 GCA_012718935.1 Clostridiales bacterium | reverse complement strand
TTCTGGTGTTTCGTATACCTGTCAATGGATCATCTTCCAGGACGACAAGATCCGCCAGTTTCCCGCTTTGTATGGCGCCGAGGCTGTTCTGCATTCCGAACAGGCCGGCATTTCCCCTGGTCGCGGTGCAGAGGACTTCCATGGGGGACAGGCCAGCTCTCGCCAGAAGCTCCATTTCCATATGGACACTCTCGCCGTAGGGGAGGAAGGGGATACCGGAGTCGCAGCCCACGGCCAGCTTAACACCGGCGTCAAACATTGCTTTCACCGCTTTTTCCAGGTGCGGGTAGACAGGCTCGGCGCCGGGGATTGAACCGTCATGCGCTTTGATGCCGGACATGGTAGGTACGACATATGTGCCGCTTTTACTGAGCTTGTTCAGCAGGGAATCCGGGAGGACATAATCCGTGCTTCCGACGCCGATGGTATGCTCGATGCTGTCGGCGCCGAGATCTGCGGCCTCTTCCATGTCGGCTGGATTTTCGATGTGCACCATGACGGGCTTGCCGTATTTGTGGGCGGCTTCGATAATCTTTAAAACGACCGCGCGCGGCAGTCTCGGGACGGGATGAGGGTAATTCATCTTGTTCATCGTGGAGATAAAGGCTTTGATCCAGTCAACACCCGCGTCAGCCAGCGCCTTCACGGCGGAATCGATATCCGTGTTCCCAGCACAGACGACACAGGCGTTATCCCGTATCGCAGCGTTGCCTGAATATACGGTGTCCAGCGGATGGCCGCCCGGGGCGACAAACATCCGACCGGCCGTCAGGATGCGGGGGGCGTATAACCGATGCCTTGCCACATCATCCCTGAACGATACAATATCAGGCATGAAATCGCCGGCGGAGCGCACGGTTGTCACGCCCCACTGCAGATTGATCATGCTGTTGTAAGCGTAGTCATAGGTGATATCACGGCCACCCAAAGCCGGCCGCGAAAGCCGGTCGCTGCCGCCGAAGTGCGTATGTGCTTCCGAAAAAGCCGGCAGCAGGGTTTTTCCTTTAAGGTCAATAACAACCGCGTCTTCGGGGATACCGAGGGCGGGCCCGACGGCTTCTATCCGGGCGCCGCTGACAATAACCGTAGCATGATCAATGGGCAGGCAGCCTGTTCCGTCAATAACTCTCGCGTTTTTAAAAGCTATCATATGAGCGCTCCTTACTATTAACTACCTAATCAATTATTCTTTGGAAACATCATACATCAGATAGCAATATTGTAATACATGCATGCTCCGTTTATCAATAAAGAAGCTGCCTCCCCGGACAAGAGGTGCAATAATCGGGTTGGACTAAAATGCCCCTGCCGTTTTGCGAATATCATGTTGAAATGTGTCATGTTCTACCGTATAATCTTCAGGAAGGGAGGCTGTGGTATGACCGAAAAGAGCGAAAATTATGGATTGTCCGAACAGGACGTGGTCTTTGTCCTGACAGCGCTGCAGGCACTTAAAGAAGACCTGGCGGGATTTCTGGCGGACGAAGCAAAACGCGATGCTGCCCAATTGAATATTGTCTTTATCGATTCGGCAACGAAAAAGCTGGAGAATCATGAGATAGAGTTTTCAAGTGATGAATGCAGAGTCATGTATATTGCCGCGCTTGAAATGCGTGATTTGATGAATAAGATACTTGACGACAAAAAAAGCCCTGAGTATGACCGCGAAATGGCAAGATCAACGCTATATTCCTCCAATGCGATGATGCGATCATTGCGAAAAACAATGATCGCAAACGGTTTCGATGTTGACAGCTTCAGTTAATCTGCCAGCGTCCCCTGATTTGTCGTGCTTTTGCAAATCCGGTCAAAATGTGATATAATCAGCTATATCACGATTTTGGGGGTGCATATTTATGACAAAAGAGGGGATAATAAGGCTCCTTATACATAAGTCTTATGCTTATAAAAATGGTTTTAAGAAAGCTGTCGAAGAAGGAGATACCGAAGCGGCAGACAAATGGAGAGCAGGGTACCGGTCAATTGTAGAGAGAATTACAGAGCTGAAAGATAACTGAGCGCGCTGCTCTTGGAGTCAACAAATGCTCGGAGGAAAAATGATATGGCGATGGTCGACTGCCCCGGCTGCAAAAAAATTGTCAGCGATTCCTCGGGAAAGTGCCCGAACTGCGGAAAGACACTGAAAGCTGGCACATCAGACTGGAATACGCCGACGGGCAGGTTGAAAATGATCAGCTCGGCGTTGATTGTTGCCAGCTTTATTTTGTTTCTTGTGGAATTTTTTGAAGTGGCCAAGACATATGTCGGCGGGCTGCTGCTCGGCGCGGGTGTATTCCTGCACGGAGTCAGCCAGTCGAAGATGGCTGATGATAAGGATTATATCGGCAAACGAAAAGTGATGATCATTTATGTGATGGGCGTGCTCATTTTTGCAACCGGTATCGTATTCCTCATTATGGACTTGGCGTAACAGCGGCGGATAACGAAAGCACCCCTTGTGTATCTCAGGTTTCACAAGGGGTGTTTTTATGTCCGGAACGCATTTCAGGCTCTTGAAAATGAATCCAGGAGACGGATATAATGGTTTGACTCGCGAAGCACGTGGTCGGCCAGAAGCGGAATGATAATCGATTTGATTCTGCATTCTAAAATACCCTGAACACCGGCGGTTTCGAAAGCCTTGAGCTCCTTCGTCGCCTGCAGGCTGTCCGAGGTAACCCTGCTGAGGGGTACCGTTCTGTCCATTGCCTGTCTGGCTTCGGCTGTCAGCTGATCAAACTGGTTGCCGAACTCGTTGGCTGTCATGATCAGGTCGTTTTCCGTGGGATCCAGAAGGCCGCGCACAAACTTCATGTGTTCGGCCATGATGCGGTTCCAGAAGGCTTCCTGCTCAAATGCCTCCCGCTGCAGATTGACATCCGTCCGGCTTTGCAGCCGCTGAAGCATTGACTGATAAAGCCTTGCCTCTCTCAGGATATGGTCGATCAGAAGAGGATAATTCATTGTAAACAGTTTGCAGGACAGAACATTCGTCAAAATGCTTATTTTCAGCTGTATCAGCCCGCCGACGAGCTTCAATGCATCCTCATTGAGCTGATGAACGCGCTGCTCCAGCGCGGGGTTGTTCGCGGCGCCTCCGGCGGCAAGGCCGGCTGCCGACTGCGTGATGCTGGTGGGGATCGCAACGCCTGTGAAGAAAATTGTCGCCTGTTCGGCGTCCATGGTGTAAGGCGTGACGACCTCACCGGAGGACAGGACATCCTGACTGACCACACCGTTGGACAGAGAGACGGCGTCGGTCAGGAGACCGTCAAATGCACGGCGGAAGGCGTCGGCCTGATTGATCAGATTCTGATCCTTTGACGTAAATGCGGCTTCAAGGAAAAATGAATGCTCCTTCATGATTCTGGCAAAAAACAGATGCAGTGCCAGAGACTGTTTGATATAGTCATTGCTTGTCAATATAATAAACCTTCTTTTAAGTAATTCGTCTGCGGTTTATTATATGATCAACCCCCGGAAAGAGTTTCAAATCAGATTTCGGGCGGTATTTCCTCCGGAAGACCGGCAAGACCGATAAACAGTGTTTATACTGCCCGAAAAGAATCTTTCCAAAACTGCTGAAATTTTGTATAATCACTTTATGATCGTAACAGCTAGGCTTATTGCCAAAAAGGAGGCTTATATGAAAGTCATCGCCATCAACGGAAGCCCGCGCAAAAAATGGAACACGGCGCAGATGCTGGAGAGCGCTTTAGCCGGCTGCAAAGATGCCGGCGCCGAAACGAAGCTTTACCACCTCATCGATCTGAAATTCAAGGGCTGTACCAGCTGCTTCGCCTGCAAGCGCCTCGGCGGGCCTAGCTATGCCAGATGCGCCATGCGTGACGACCTGACGCAGGTATTGAACGACGCCTGGGATGCCGATGTGCTGATCGTCGGTTCGCCGGTCTATTTCGGAGACGTGACGGCTGACACCCGGGCGTTTCTCGAACGGTTCTGGTTCTCAGTACTCATGTACAACAAAGAGCATATGGTCCGCGCGCCCAAAAAGATGCCCGTGAAGATCATTTTCACGACGAACGCGCCGGAATTCGGGTTCCATAAAGCGCTGAACGAGAGCGTTACCGGTGCGATGAGCCGCTTCGTCGGGCCGACGGAGCTTATTGAGGCCAACGCCACGCTGCAGTTTGACGATTACAGCAAATACGACGCCAGCATGATCGACGAAGCCGACAGGAAGAAGCGCCGCGAAGAAGTCTTCCCGCTGGATTTGAAGAAAGCTTATGAAATGGGCCGGCGGGCTGTTGAGGAAGCAAAAGCAATCAAGTAGGGCTTATCGCCAAATGCAAATCGGCTCGATATGATAAATAGATTTCAATACACTATTAAAACAAAGGACAATCACTCATGATTACTGTCAATAACCTCAGTCTCCAATACGGAGGGACGCCGCTTTTTTCGCGGGTCGACCTCCGCTTTACGACCGGAAACTGCTACGGTGTTATCGGCGCCAACGGTTCCGGTAAATCCACCTTCCTGAAAATCCTGGCCGGCGAGCTTGAACCGAGCTCCGGCAGCGTGGAGATCAAGCAGAAGACACGCATGTCCGTCCTCAAGCAGGATCAGAATATGTACGACACCCATACGGTCATCGAAACCGTGATCATGGGCAATATACGCCTGTACGAGTGCGGCCGGGAGAAGGACGCCATCTACAGCAAGGAGGACTTCTCCGACGCTGATGGCATCCGCGCCGCGGAGCTGGAGGAGGAGTACGCTGAGCTGGGCGGCTGGGAGGCCGAATCGAACGCCTCGCAGCTCCTCCAGGGACTGGGCATCAAGACAGCGTATCACGAGCATCTGATGGTCGACATGGAGCCGCGCCAGAAGGTCAAGGTCCTCCTGGCCCAAGCGCTCTTCGGAACCCCGGACATCATCCTTTTGGACGAGCCCACGAACAACCTGGACGTCAACTCCGTCGTCTGGCTGGAGGACTTCCTGCTGGACTATGAGGGCACCGTCATCGTCGTTTCCCACGACCGTTATTTCCTCAACACCGTCTGCACCCACATCGTCGATATCGATTATGCCAAGATCAAGATGTATGTCGGCAACTACGACTTCTGGTACGATGCCAGCCAGCTGATGCAGCGGCTGACGAAAGAGCAGAACAAAAAGCGTGAGGACAAGATCGGAGAGCTGGAGGAGTTTATCCGCCGCTTCAGCGCCAACAAGTCGAAGTCCAGGCAGGCCACCTCCCGGCGCAAGATGCTTGAAAAGCTGACGCTGGACGATATCCCGGCGTCCTCCCGCCGTTACCCGTGGGTCGGGTTTAAGATGGACCGGGAGCCGGGTAAGGACAGGCTGTTCGTGACGGAGGTGTCCAAGACAATCGACGGTGTCAAGGTCCTCGACAATATCAGCTTCATTATGGGCAAGGACGACAAGATTGCTTTCATCGGTCAGAACGAGATCGCCATTACGACGATGTTTAAAATTCTGGCCGGCGAGCTGGAGCCCGACGAGGGGAGTGTCAAATGGGGCGTCTCCACGACCCAGGCGTACTTCCCGAAGGACAACTCGGAATATTTCAACGAATGTGATCTGGACCTTATGGACTGGATGCGCCAGTTTTCCGAGGACAAGCGCGAGAGCTATCTCCGGACGTTTCTGGGACGCATGCTGTTTTCAGGCGACGATGTCTACAAGCCGGTCAAGGTCTTGTCGGGCGGCGAAAAGGTCCGGTGTATGCTGTCAAAAATGATGCTCTCCGGCGCCAACATCCTGCTCTTCGACCAGCCGACAAACCATCTGGACCTGGAGAGCATCGCCGCCCTCAATAACGGCATGGACGATTTCAAGGGCAATATCATCTTCACAACCCACGATCATCAGCTCATCCAGACAGTGGCCGGCCGCATCATCGAATTCATCGACGGCGGCAAAATCATCGACAGAACAATGACGTACGACGAGTACATCGAAATGAAGCGCGCACAGGAAGCGGCGAATTAGAGTTTTAGAGTTTTCACAACATCAAGCCTCATATTGGGGGTTGACAAAGAGGCAGGCTGCGTTGTAAAATACAGCTTGCTGACACGGACGATTAGCTCAGCTGGTAGAGCATCCGCTTGACGTGCGGAGGGTCACAGGTTCGAGTCCTGTATCGTCCATTATGAAAAGTACCTGATTATACTCAAAAATGGGTAAAATCAGGTACTTTTTCATTGAAAAAATATGGGAATGATTAGGACTAAGTGTTGGCAGCGGGTTCGAGCTGAACGCAATTGCAGCGGTTGTAATCGGTGGTGCGTCGCTTTCGGGCGGCAAAGGCACGATAGGCAAAACCGTTGTCGGCGTTTTTATCATAGCCATGATCAGCAATATCATGACGCTTACGGGTGTGCCTCCCTACCCGCAGCAAATCATTGAGGGCATCATCA
>JAAYBH010000118.1 GCA_012718935.1 Clostridiales bacterium | reverse complement strand
TGCCGGCGCGCCGTTTTTCAGAACACTGTAGCCGGTGTCGCCGCCCGTCAGCCAGCCGAAGGAGCCGATCGCCCCGTTCGCGTTGGCGACCACGGCGCCGTCGGCTTTTGAGGTGTTGATGTAGACGCCGTCGACCTTACCGTCGGGAGCATAAAAGAGCGTCACCCTGGTGCCGATGGCGATATCCATGAATATGCTGCCGAATTTTTGGTTGCTCTCGGATGTCGTATAGGCCGGCGCATCGGCAGGAACATCGTAACGGTTCCCGTTGGAATCCTTGATCCACGCGCCGTCGGTCTTGGAAACGGTGATCGTATCCGATCTGTCGGGCAGGAAGGTCAGCGCCTTGCCGGACGCGTTTGTCAGAAGCGTTCCCCGCAGTCCGAGAATGCTCGGCGGCACAACGCCGCTGACTGTCTTAACAATGCCCTGAGAGGTCCGGATGGCATTACCCGTCCCGTCGGCCGCGCGGACGCCCAGCTCCATGATAACGACGTTCTCCGACGCGGTGCCAAGACTTGAAATGTAGCTGCCGCCGCCTTTTTTCGGCGTGCCCAGCAGTTTATAAAACAGGTGCGCCGCCTGGGCGCGGGTAATTGCCGCTTCACAGGAGGAGATGGCCATGCCCTCCGTCAGCCCCACGTCGTAGGCCAGGGATATATAACCGTCGGGCCACAGCATGCCGGCGTCGGCGTCCGTGTAGCCCAGCATCCGCACGAGGATCGTCACCGCCTGGGCATATGTGATGATTTCATCGGGCATGAAGTAGCCGCCGCTGCCGGCGATGATCTTCTTTTCCCCCGAAACGGCAATGTTGATGTATCCTCTCGCCCAGTGGTCGGCGCGGACATCGTGGAATATGGTGCGGTTTCTGAAGAGGGGTTCTTCTCCCCCGCGCCCCATGGTGATAACGGCCATTTTGCAGAAGGCCGCCCTGGTCAGAGTGCCGCCGGGCACGAAATTTCCGTTTTCATCCCCTCCGACGGCGCCCAGCATCTGCAGGACGGCGACCTCCCGCGCCAGGGTGTCGTCCCTGACGTCGGGAAATGAGGCCGGAGCGGCAAGCACGTTTGGCGCCAGGGCAAACAGCAAGATTGCCGCCAGAAATACAGCGATTGTCTTTTTCATGGTTCTCTCCTTTATTCCGCGCGCAGCGCCTCGACGGGCTGCAGGCCTGATGCTTTAACTGCCGGGTACATGCCGAAGCTGATCCCCAGAATGACCGAAAAGCCGAACGCGCCGAGGGTCATGGGGACGCCCGGGAACAGCACGATATCCAGAATCAGCTTTCCCGCCACCAGCGTGCCGAGATAGCCCAGCAGGATACCCAGGATTCCGCCCGTCCCGCAAATCACCGCTGCTTCGATCAAAAACTGAATGAGTATCGATTTCCGCGTACCGCCGATGGCCTTGCGTATGCCGATCTCCCTTGTCCGCTCCCGTACGGTGACAAGCATGATATTCATGATGCCGATACCGCCCACGAGAAGGGAGATGCCCGCGATACCGCCCAATACCAGGCTCATCATCCTGTTTTGCTCGTCTGACTGCTCCATCCAGGTGTTTTCCGACCAGACGTTGAAATAACCGTTCTCGTTGGTGATCCTGCCGGAGAGGAAGCCGGTCAGACGCGTAATGGCTTCAGTAGTGGCTTCGCTGCTTTTCGCCTTGACGGAAAACTCGCTGAACATGCTCTGCTTATTGAGCATGCGGTTCATGGAATACGGCACGACGCACATGTAATCCATATACCAGTTTTGCTCGGAGCCCTTGGCCTCGTAGACGCCGACCACCTCAAATTTTTGCCCCCCGATGGTGATCTTCTCTCCGATCGGGTTTTTATAGTCGAAAAGGAACTCCTTGAGGCTGGCGCCGAGCACAACGACCTGATTGTAGTTTTTAATATCAAGCCAGCAGATGTCCCTGCCGTACTCGACTGTATAGTTGTTGCAGAGCGAATACTGGTCGCTGCCCAGGTAGGTCTGGGACATGCCGTACTGCTGGTTTGCTTCGGTGGATTTTGTCATGTATTTGACCGGTCCGTAGTA
>JAAYBH010000117.1 GCA_012718935.1 Clostridiales bacterium | reverse complement strand
GCAAACAGAGATTTTTATAACCGGTTTCGTTTTTACACAGCAGGACAAGGTGATTCCTGTTCGAGTCGGTATTATGCGTCATATCGAAGCGGGAGCGGGCGGCCACGTAGACCTCGCACCCGATGACAGGTTTAATCCCGGCCTTCAGCGCTTCCCTGTAAAAATGAATGACGCCGTACATCGCCCCGTGGTCCGTAATTGCGACGGCCTTTTGACCCAGCTCGGCCGTCCGGGCGACGAGATCACGAATCCGGCACGCCCCGTCCAGGAGGCTGTATTCACTGTGGACGTGCAGATGCACAAAGGCCAATTCCGTCACCTCGTCTTTTGTCGATATAGGATTATTCTAATACTTCCCCGGCCTTATTTCAACACATGTTTCGGCGCCGTACGGCAGACAGGACTGTCGGTATCCTGTTTTTTTTACGAAGATTCCCGCAAAATTTTAAAGTATTTAACGAAAATACTGTTTGATTATTGCATTAGTGAGGTGATGTGGTATTATGTTAATACTTGAATATTGGGAGGATAACAAATGAAAAAGGCATTATGTCTTGCTCTGGCATTGATTATGGCAGCCACCGCTCTCGTCGGGTGCGCAAAAAAAGACGACGACTGGAGCTACATAAAGGGAAAGAAAGAAATAGTGATCGGCTATACGGATTATCAGCCGATGAATTACACCGATGACAGCGGTAAACTGATTGGCTTTGACACCGAATATGCCGAGGCCGTATGCGCAAAGCTTGGCGTCACACCCAAATTTGTGATCATCAACTGGGATACAAAAGAGGTTGAGCTTGCCGCCAAGACCATCGACTGCATCTGGAACGGTCTGACCGTCACAGAGGAACGCCGTGAGAAAATGGCGTTTACGACCTCCTACATTGTCAACGAGCAAGTCCTTGTCGTCAAATCCGACAACGCCTCAAAATACGCCGACAAGGCCAGTCTGTCCGGTGTCGCAGTCGTCGCTGAAATAGAATCCGCAGGCCAGTCCGCTATTGAAAAGGATCTCCCTGACGCCGCCTTCACCGCTGTTGATACCCAGGCAACAGCGCTCCTCGAAGTCAAAGCCGGCACAGCCGAAGCTGCCGTCATTGATGCGACAATGGCAGAAGCAATGACAGGCGAAGGCTCCGACTACAGCGACCTCGTCGTCGTTACCTCCGTTGACCTGATGGACGAGGAATATGCCATCGGCCTGCGCCTCGGAAGCACGGCTGTCGCCGAATTCAACAAGGTGACGGAAAAGCTCCTGGCCGACGGTACGCTCCAAGCCATCGCTGAGAAATACGGCCTTGGCGCGCGCCTCATTTCCAAGTAAAGCAACGTCTATACTGAACACGCATACCGGTGGCAGGAGAACCTTCTCCTGCCACCTGACGCGATAGGGTGCGGATATGAATTTTTTTACAGTAACGATGAAGCTGCTGGGGGGATTCGGCCTCTCCTGCATCATATTCTTTTTAACCTTGATCATTGCCATGCCGCTTGGCCTTGTCATATCCTTCGGGTCCATGAGCCGGTTCGCTCCGCTGCGGTGGCTGACGAAAACCTTCGTCTGGGTGATTCGCGGCACGCCGCTCATGCTGCAGCTGATGGTCGTCTATTTCGGCCCGGGCCTGATATTTGGCTGGACGGCATTTCCGAAAATGAACGCTGTCCTCATCGCATTTATTATCAACTACGCCGCTTACTTCTCTGAGATTTACAGAAGCGGCATCGAAGGTGTACCCCGTGGGCAGTATGAAGCGGGACAGGTCCTCGGCATGACGGGCACACAGGTGTTCTTTAAGGTGATCCTGCTGCAGGTTATCAAAAGGATCGTACCGCCGATGGCAAACGAAATCATCACGCTCGTCAAGGATACGTCGCTGGCGCGTGTTATCGCCGTGATGGAGATCATCATGGTCGCGCATACGTTTACGGCAAAAGGCCTCATATGGCCGCTTTTTTATGCAGGCGCGTTTTATCTCCTGTTCTGCGGCGTCCTGACGCTGCTGTTCGGCTATATTGAACGGAAACTCAGCTATTTCAGGGTATAGGAGGAACGAACATGACAATTTTGGAAGTCAGGAGCCTGGTCAAATGTTTTGGTTCCTCCACCGTCCTTAACGGTATTGATTTTTCTCTGGAAAAGGGCGAGTCCCTCGCCATCATCGGTTCTTCCGGCAGCGGCAAGACGACGCTCTTACGGTGCCTCAATTTTCTTGAGAAGCCGGACGGCGGGACGATCAGCGTCGGCGGAGAGGTCATTTATGATTCGGATAACCCGGCTACTCAGAGTGAAAAAGAGATCCGCAGCAAGCGGCTGCACTTCGGGCTTGTGTTCCAGTCCTTCAACCTGTTCCCGCAGTACACGGCCCTTAAAAATATCATGCTGGCCGGCGAGCTTCTGGCCACGGAAAAACCGGATTATAAAGAAAACAAAAAAGCCATATTGGCGGATATCGAACAAAACGCACGTAACCTGATGGAGCAGGTGGGGCTTTCCGATAAGCTGGACTATTATCCCCATCAGCTCTCCGGCGGCCAGCAGCAGCGGGTAGCTATCGCCCGGGCGCTGGCACTAAATCCCGACATCCTCTGCTTTGACGAGCCCACGTCGGCCTTGGACCCCGAGCTGACAGGCGAGGTTTTAAAGGTTATCCGCAGTTTGGCCGACAAGAAGACGACGATGGTCATCGTCACCCACGAGATGCAGTTTGCCCGGGAGGTATCCGATAAAGTCTTGTTCATGGACAACGGCGTCGTCGTCGAATACGGCACGCCTGAACAAATATTTGCAAACCCCCGGGAGGATCGGACAAAACAGTTCCTGGAACGCTATTCGGGGTCCTGAAACATAAATTCATCTTCTTCAGGGCAAATTAGTCTTGAAGGTGGTGATCGAATGGACAAAGCGAAAATCAAGTGCAGCGTCAGCGATTGTTATTACAACAAAAAGATGATGTGCGAAGCGGGCGATATTGAAGTTAAGCCGATGGGCGATAATACAGTCAACACAAGCGACGGTACAAAATGCAGTACCTTCATAAAGGAAACCTCAGTCTGACACCGTAATCAACAGGCCGCCCTCTCCGGATTGCCGGAAAGGGCGGCTAGTTATTTTTCTTTATATTGTCAGCGTACCGTTATCGCTTTCGAGAAGGATCAGGATTTTTTCCTCATTGCCCGTTTCCGCGTTGATATAGACGATATACCGGCTGCCGTCGCCGTTCTCGCATTTGAATTCGTGGCAGAAGATTTCGTTTTTGCCGCTTGTCGGTATAATGGCCATTTCATGCGTCAGAACCTTCAGCAGGGGCGATACCTTCTGTCGGGCCTTATTCTCATCGATTTTTACAGCGGGAATGGTTCGATCGGTGTGATTCATAATATAGCCCTGGCCTTCAAAGCCGACGATCCTGCCGTTATCAAGGGCGACCGAAACCTTGATCAAATCAGTATAGCAGATGACACCGTCCTTCATATACGCGTAATTCACCGTCAGGGTATTGCCGTCGGCATACTGGTAGCTCTGCCTCATATTATCATAACCCTTTTCCCGGAGGAAACGCGTTGCGATTCTGACGGCATCCTTTTGAGTGATCACGCTTGATTTGACGAGGCGTGAGTTGAAGGCACCGGAAACGATACCACCTCTCTTTGTTATCTCAAAGCTGATAGTCCCGCCGTCGTCATTGGCGTAAAACATATAGGCCGGGAGACTGCCCCCGCGCTCTCCGCTTGACTTGATGATGCCGCTTTTCGTGCCTAAAAAGGCGGCGGCCCTCTTGAGCGCTTCCTCGGCCGTGATTTCTTCCTTGCCCTCCAGAAGCTTCGGCGTCATTCCCTCGATGTGGGTGGAAAACGGCCCGTCATAAATCAGCGTCGGCGTTTCGGGAAACTCTTCCTCCATGACCGTAAAGCTGTCTTTGAGTATATTAGACGTGGCGTCGCTGCCGATTTTTGCCGCCGTGCTGCTGAGCGCTTCCATTCTGCCGATTGACACGCCGTTGTTGTTGACGTCGGACATGAGCTGGTTCAGGTTGTCGGCAAGAAGCGTCGCCGTCTGGGACAGCTTGATAAGGTTTTTCTGCTCGTCCTCACTGATTGTATTGCCCGAGCTTGCTTTTTTGGTGAGCATATAGGCGTAATCGCCTACCTTTGTAATGAATCCGGAGGTGTTCTGGAATTCATCCGATGAAAATGGCAGCTCTCCCAGCGCGTATTGCGCCGCCTGCGCTTTCCCGTATACCTCTGTGCACACCGAGCCCAGCAGGGACGGCGACGCCGCATACAGGCTCTTTTGAAGCGATGTGTCCAACTCGCTGACACCGATAACAAGCTCGTTGAACGCCCGCTGATAATCATTTTCCAACTGCAGTTTATACTCCTCCGCCTTCAGATGATAGGAGTATGCCAGGCCCCCCAGCGCGATAAAGCCGGCGAGAATATAGCTTGTCAGCACTACGATTCTTTTTTTTCTTCTCATACTCAAGCTCCATTTTCACGAATTGACACCGTCAAAAAGCAGCGTCCCGTTATGGTTTATCGTTACCATAACGGGACGCCATATGTTATGCAATAAATTGTATACAATGCAATAACTTGCATAATCATCAAAATATGGCTCTCATGATTCCTTGAT
>JAAYBH010000014.1 GCA_012718935.1 Clostridiales bacterium | reverse complement strand
GGCGCGGCTTGGTGAGGGCACGCGCTTTCTCGGCGTCGTCAAGGCCGACGCTTACGGCCACGGCGCCATGCAGGTCGCCGGGCTGCTGCAGGAGCTGGGCTGTGACTACCTGGGCGTCGCCTGCCTCGACGAGGCGCTGGCGCTGCGCGGAAACGGCATCAGGCTGCCAATTCTCATTATGGGCTACACATCGCCGGAATTCACACCGGTGCTTTTGGAACAAAACCTGACGCAGACAGTCTATGATATCGAAACAGCCAAATTGTTCTCCGCGGTGGCATCCGGTCTTGGTAAAGCCCTCCGGGTGCATCTGAAGGCGGACAGCGGCATGGGGCGGCTCGGCTTTGCTTGCCACGGCGGCCGAGACCCGGAGAGCGAGATGCTGCAGGTGCTGCGGCTCCCGAATCTCCGTCCCGAAGGCATCTTCACCCATTTTGCCGTATCCGATTCGTGCGGCGACGCCTTTACCGAACAGCAATTCAAAGCATTTAGGGAGCTTGTCGGCAGACTTGAAAAGAGCGCGAACGTTAAATTTGAGATAAAGCATTGCGCCAACAGCGGCGCAATGATAAACTATGATTGGAGCTATATCGACATGGTCCGCCCCGGTCTCATGCTTTACGGGCATTACCCCGCAAAAGAAACGGGCGGAATTACGCTTAGGCCGGCAATGGAATTAAAAACGCGCATCGCACAGCTCAAAGAGCTGGAAGCGGGCGACACCGTCAGCTACGGACGCATCTACACGGCGCCCTTCAAAAGAAGAATCGCCGCCATCACCATCGGATATGCCGACGGCCTGCACCGCGTCCTGTCCGGTAAATTCGACGTCCTGATCCGCGGCAGGCGCGCGCCCCAGGTCGGGAGGATATGTATGGATATGTGCATGGTTGACGTCACGGCTGTCCCGGACGCCGCCGTCGGCGACACCGTCACCATTTTCGGCCGGGACGGCGGAGAATACATTTCCGTCGACGAACTGGCGGACCTGGCCGGAACGGTCTCCTGGGAGCTCCTTTGCGCCGTCTCCCCCCGCGTCCCCCGCGTCTATCTTCCTTAACTCCACACTTCACACTCCACACTGCTCGCAGTGACAAACCGTCTGCCCGCTCATATACTGGTAATGGGTTTACTGATCCCGGGTGAATTATCCTGTTGATAATTCACGATAGGCCGTCAATTTTCTGCATTGCCATGGCAGCGGTTGTATATTTTGTTTTGCTTTGTGAAAGAATTATAGTAACCCGGTTACATAATTCAGCCTGATGAAGGCCGTAACCGCGGTGACTATACTTCGTCGGAGAGTGAAGCTGTGTGTTAAGTGGAGTAAAAAGAGGAGACATCTATTACGCCGACCTGAGCCCCGTAGTGGGGAGCGAGCAGGGAGGCCTGAGGCCTGTGCTCATCGTGCAGAACGACACGGGGAACAAGCACAGCCCGACAGTAATCGCTGCGGCGATTACATCTCAGATAAACAAAGCACGCCTTCCGACCCACATTGAGCTGGAGGCAAAAAGCTACGGGCTTACGAAAGACTCTGTGGTGCTCCTCGAACAAATCCGCACGATCGACAAGCGGAGGCTGAAAGAGCGCATGGGTTCGCTGGATGAGCGGTTGATGACCCAGGTTGATAATGCCATCGCCGTGAGCTTTGGACTGAACTAATATTTCCGGGTACGCCCCGCGCTCCTCCGGAGCGTGGGGAGGTCCGGACAGCGGAGGATACATAATGTTACGTAAGAAAAAACTGCTGATTACCCTCGGCGTTATCGTCGCCGTCGCGTTCATATCAGGCGTCAGCATCCTGGCCGCCACAAACTTCGGGACAACGAACGATCCGCTTGTCACCCTCAGCTATCTCACACAAAAGCTCAAACCGCAGATTATGGCCGAGGTGAGCACCGAAGTCGGCGCGGCTCAGGCCGCCCTTCAGCCCTCCCTGGACGCGAAGGTTAATGAATTCAAAGCAAATATCGATGCCAAATTGGGAACCTCCCCGGGCACAACGGCCGAGTCCGCCGCTTTTACGCTCGTCACACTGAGTAAAAACCAAACCTTAACCTGCGCTGTGGGTACGGAGCTGCTCCTGAGAATCGGCACGGCCACGGCCGCAGGCAGCGCCCCGGCGCTGGTTGATTCGACGACGGGCTCGACGCTCTCCTCCGGCGGCGCGCTCGCAGCCAATCATATGTATATGGTGACCATCCAGGGAAACGGCCTTAAAGCGACCGCCACCACCGTCAGAGTCCTGGTCCGCGGTACATATACGGTCGGATAAGCTTCTTCACAGCATATACTTGTACGCTCCCGCATATTCTTATGCAGGAGCGTTTATCTTTCCAGGGGGTGTCGGTATGTCATACAGGACCGGGGACTTTCCCGTTAGACTGGACGGCGCTGTCGTTGGCCGGGTCACGATCACTCAGGACGGTCTGCTGATCGTTTTTAGCTGCACCTGTGATTATAGACCCCGCGATATCCTGCGCCTTGCCGCCGTTTGCCGCGGAAAATATGTCCCTCTCGGCGTGATGGCGCCGGAAGCGGGTCTTTTGCGCACGAAAAAGAGCTTCACAAGAAACGCCCTTCTGAACGCCGGCTACGAAGACCCCGAATCATTTCACCTGATCCGGCCGGAGGACGTCTATCGGGAGCCCGGAGCTGACGAACCTGAGCTATCGGAGCCGGCCGACCGACCGGCTGCGTATAACGATTTTCCCGACCCCGAAACTTATGATTTTGACTACAGTGATGGCAATTCCGAACCGGCTGCAGATGCGCAGGATACAAGCTCCGAACCTGATGAAACCGGATACGAACAGGAAACTGATCCATACAGTCATGGGCCAGTTCCGGAGGCGCGCATCCCTGATACAGCGCCCGCCGACCCGCAAATCTCCGCAGAACCTACCGGTACTGCGCCCGAAACCGTTGACGGCTGGCTGCCGCTTCCCAACCCCGGTATCCTCTTTGAAGATGAAAGCATTCAGGAGGCCTGCCAGGATATTAAGAACGCCCTGATCACGGAGCGTGACGGGTATTTGCTGCTCGCCGTACCGGTGCTGGCCACAGAGCCCTTCCCGCTGATGCCCGTTTTTTGCTTCGGCAGCTCCGGTCAGGCCGGCGGGCAGGATTGCATCATCTTCAAAATCAAAAATGGTAATCTGATGCTTTAACCAGGCATATATCAGCGGAAGAGAGTCATACTAATACCGGAATTCACCGGTAACACCCGGGTGATTTCCGGTATAATTCATGCGCCGTGTCTTATACCAAAAACCGGCCGCCAACGAGCCGGATCAAACAGGAGGTCATATTTTGGCAAATCTCACTTCAAAAGAGCTGTCCGCTCTGGAGGACCAGATCGGTCAGGAGCAGCTGATGGCTAAAAAGTTTCAGGCCATGTCCGGTATGTGCAGCAATCAGCAGATCAAGCAATGCCTTACCGATCACGCCAACAAGCATCAGCAGCATTTCAATACGCTGATGACATTCTTACAGTAACAGGAGGACCTCATGAACACATCGAATCAGGCCACATCCGTCTGGACGGAACAGCAGATTCTGCAGGACGCTCTGATCAGCGAAAAGCACATGACCGACAGCTACAACACCTACGCAGGAGAATGCGTCAACGAGCAGCTCCGCAACACGATGCTCACTAATTTAAACGATCTGCATACGATCCAGGCGAATATATTCTCCACCATGCAGCAAAACGGCTGGTATCAGGTCGAGCCCGCCGAGCAGCAGAAAATCCAAAAAGCCAAGCAGAAGTTTCAATCCTCGTAATCATTTCATACTATAAAAAAAGCTGCGTCGATCTCATTCCGACGCAGCTTTTTATATCGATATTTCCTGTCTCAGCTCCAGATGCCGGTGATGTTGTCGATCACCTCGCCGGCGGCTTTCAGCGCTCTGCCGGCGGCGCTTTTTGAATTTTTGCCCTTCGGTGCCATCACCATGCCGATGGCGGCGCCTGCCATCACGCCGATGGCCATTCCCTTAACAAACCCTGTTCTTGACATTAATAAGCTCCATTCAATAGTTATTTATCGAGGTTATATAACCACGGTTCATGTCGCCTCTAGTATGTGCTTGCGAAAAAAAAATTATTCCTATATAATGCAACCGAATACGGGTTTCCGAATTGCTTGAAGCGAGGTTAAGGCATATGCTTCTGATCATGAACGGACGCATCATAGCTCCCGGTATAAAAACGGATCATATGGCCGGCCTTTTTATCAAAGACGGCATTATCACACCGCTCAGTGAGCTGCCGGATGACCGGCGCGCGCTGACGGTGCTGGACGCCGCGGGCTCTTTTATCGCGCCGGGTCTCGTCGATATGCACGTGCATTTCCGCGATCCGGGCTTTTTGTATAAGGAAGATTTGATGACCGGCGCGGCGGCAGCCGCTGCCGGCGGTGTGACGACTGCGGCCTGCATGCCGAACACATCGCCCGTCATCGACAACGCGGAGGCTATCGCCGATATCATCAGCCGCGCGAAGGCAGCCCCCGTCACTATATTGCCCTATGCCGCCGTCACTCTCGGCCAGAAGGGGCAGGCTTTGACGGATGCGGCCGCCCTCAAGGCCGCCGGCGCCGCGGCGCTGTCTGACGACGGTATGCCGGTCATGAACGCGGCGCTGTTAAGAGAGGCAATGAAAACGGCGCAGGCCCATGATATGCTCATCATCAGCCACTGCGAGGTTGAGGAGCTCGTTAAAAATTACGCCGTCAACGAGGGCGCCGTCTCCGAAAAGCTCGGAATACCGGGGCGGCCGGCTGTCGCCGAGGCGCTTATGGTCATGCGCGACGTGATGCTGGCTAAGGAGACCGGCGCGCGGCTCCATATCGCCCACGTCAGCACCGCCGGTTCGGTTGAAATCATCCGGCGCGCCAAGACGGACGGCGTCCGCGTCACAGCCGAGACGTGTCCCCAGTATTTCACGCTGACGGAGGACGCGGTTTTAACGCAGGGCTCTATGGCCAGGATCAACCCCCCGCTCCGGACGCGGCAGGACGTTGATGCCGTTTTAGACGGCCTCCTCGACGGGACCATCGACGCCGTCGCTACCGACCACGCTCCCCATTCCGCCGCTGAAAAAGCTCTCCCCCTCGAGAAAGCCCCCAGCGGCATGGTCGGTCTTGAGACGTCACTGGCACTCACCCTGACAATGCTGTATCATACGGGCAGACTGCCCCTTGGCAGAATAGTTGAACTTATGTCAACCGCCCCATCAAAAATCCTGGGCATCAACAAAGGCCGCCTTGACACCGGCTGT
>JAAYBH010000116.1 GCA_012718935.1 Clostridiales bacterium | reverse complement strand
CGTCCATATGACCGGGCTTCCGGATTGAACGCTTCCGCCTGGGTTGAAAGGGGGAGCAAGTAATGGGAAAGAAAGTATTCTTAGTTGATACAACACTCTGTAACGGCTGTTACAGCTGCCAGATTGGCTGCAAGGACGAGCACGTTGCCAACGATTGGACGCCGATAGCCAAGCCAATGCCCGAGATCGGCCAGTTCTGGTTTAAGCTCCACGAGAAAGTCCGCGGCACAGTACCGAAGGTCAAGGTCGCCTACAGGCCGGGGATGTGTATGCACTGCGACAACCCCACCTGCAAAGCGGCATGCCCCCACGGCGCTATCTACAAACGGGACGACGGCCTGGTCATCATTGATCCGACGAAGTGCACCGGCTGCCGCAAATGCCTGGAAGCCTGCCCGTATGAGGATGTTATCTACTTCAACCGGGATCTGAACATTGCCCAGAAGTGCACCGGCTGCGCGCATCTGCTTGACGAGGGCTGGAAAGAGACCAGATGTTCCGACAACTGCCCGACGCTGAGCATTCGGATTGTGGACGAAGACACTGAGGAAGCAAAGGAATTCATCAAAAACGCCGAGTTCTATAAGCCGGAAATCGCAGACAAGATGAAGCCCCGCGTCTACTACAAGGGCCTGCCCAAAAAGTTCATTGCGGGCACTGTCTTCGATCCTGTGGCCGACGAGGTCATCATCGGCGCCGAGCTCAAGCTCACCGGCGCAGGTAAGACGTACAAGGGTTCTACCAACCATTTCGGAGATTTCTGGTTCGAAGACCTGCCGGACGGCAAATTCAAGCTGGAAATCAAAGCGGGTGGCAAGACCAAGAGCTTCGACGGTCTGGATACGGCAGCTGCCGATATTAACCTGGGAGATATCCCCTTAGCTTAATCGACTCAACCGATCTGGAAAGGTCGTAGGCTCATGCTATGCCTACGACCTTTTCTTCCAGAATGTGAAACGTTTTTCAGTTGCGTTGGCAAATTATTGCCGGGAGCTGATGATATGAAAAATGTTAACAGGATTCTGATTGTTGTCTTGTTATTCATCATTATTGCATTATTGGTGGCCTTTACCTCAATATACCCATTCACGACGGTCCATTTTATATGGCAATGGGCCATATGCGGTTTTTTGGGGCTCCTGTGGGTCGCCTGTCTCCTGATTGAAATCTGGAAAAAAGATGTCGAATCAGATAAAAAATGATTTGATATTGGATGATATCGCTCCATCTGAAAGGGGAAACATACATGGCCAATATCATGGTCAACGAAAATTGCAACCTCCGCTGCCCCTATTGCTTTGCCGGAGAATTTGTCAACAAAGCGCCGAAAGAGATGACACTCGAGGATTTCCGGACGGCTCTGAACTTTATCCTCAGCGACAAAAGCGACCGACAGGTGGGCATTATCGGCGGCGAGCCGCTTTTATACACGCATATCGACGCGGCTTTACGAATGGCGCTCAGCGATCGCCGGTCGGAGCACGTCATGATATACACAAACGGGGTGGAGCTGGACCGCCTGGCACCGGAGATTCTTGAAGCTGTCAAGTTTCGCATGCTCGTCAACGTCAACCCCCCGGAAGATATGGGTGAGAAAGCTTTTGAAAAGATGCGCCAAAACCTCCTGCGTTTTCAAAGCGACCATGTCGGCGACGGCCGGTTCCGGCTCAGTGTGAATATTTACAAGCCCGATTTTGACTATTCCTACGTGATCCCGCTGGCGCAGGAATTGGGCTTTGACGTGATCCGGATGTCCATCTCAGTGCCGCAGAACGGTGACCTGAAGGGGAAGAGCCCGCTGGAGTATTTTCAGGAAATGAAGCTCGTCGCCATGCGTTTTGTCTGCGATATGATACGCTGCGGCATTATCACGGGATTTGACTGCAACTTTCTGCCAAGCTGCGTGCTCACAAAGGATGAGCTTGAAAGCGTGATGGCGGCCAAAGATGTCTTTTACTCCGCTTTATCCGAGAGATACTCAGATGAGTTCTGGCAGCGCTCCATCGTCTGCGAAACCCACAACTGCACACCTGTTATCGATATTCTGCCCGACCTGCGTGCAATACGGTGCTTTGGCCTGTCGGAATACACAAAGCGGGATATCCGTGATTTCAGCAGCATCGGAGAGCTCAGGGATTATTACATAAAGACTGTGGACAGACCGGCGCACAGTGTGTGGACATCAGAAGAGTGCAGAGACTGCTCCGAGCGCGAATACGGCGCGTGCAGCGGCGGCTGCCTATTGTTTAAGGCAAATCAATTGTTTGCCGGCAAATAATTATTTAAAGGTGGAATTGAGCATCATGAGTGGAACCTCGCGTCGGAAGCCCTGGGTGGTCCTGGGCGTTGGATTTCTCATCAACCTAATCATTGGAATTCTTTATATCTGGAGTATCATCAGCAAGTCATTAATTAATGATTTGGGATGGACAAGCAAGCAGGCGTCACTCCCTTATACGTTTGTAACCGTCACCTTTGTCATCGCCATGGCGATATTCGGAAAGCTTCAGGACACCAAAGGACCCAGGATCACGGCAACGATCGCCTCGATTTTGCTGGGAATCGGAATTATTCTTTCGGGGGTATTTATCTCTCCGCTCATGCTGATTGTCACCTTCGGCATTATCGCCGGTGCCGGCATCGGAACCGCGAATGTGGCGACCGTTCCTCCGGCTGTTAAGTGGTTTCCCCCGGAAAAAAAGGGTATGGTGACGGGCGTTTCCGTTGCCGGTATCGGGATTTCAGCTGTTGTGTACTCCCCGCTTGCCAATTCGCTGCTTCATTCTGTCGGCATATCGAAAACCTTTATTTATGTTGGTATCGGCGCACTGGTCCTCATGTTGGTGCTGTCCCAGTTTCTGACGAATCCGCCTGTGGGATATGTGCCGCAGAGCGAGAGGACCGCAAAAAAGCAGGTTCAGAAGGTAGCAAGCACACCGGTTCCGGATAAAGACCTTAAGGATGTCTTAAAAAGCTCCAGCTTTTACCGGCTTTGGATCATGTTTATGTTTTCTTCATCGGCCGGCCTGATGATCATCGCGCACGCCGCCAATATCGCCAAGGTCCAGATTACCTGGGAGGGCGGGTTTTATATGGTGATCCTGCTGTCCGTGTTCAATGCCGCCGGCAGAATTTTTGGAGGCTTGGTTTCTGATAAGATCGGGCGGATCAACCTGATGCGGATCATCTTTGGGCTGCAGGCTGTCAACATGTTGCTGTTTACATTTTATTCGAACATTCCCTTGCTGGCTGTCGGCATTGCGGTGGCAGGGTTATGCTATGGAGGCGGTTTTTCCGTTTTCCCTGCAAGCGTCATGGACCTGTTCGGTATGAAAAATTTCGGCGTCAATTACGGACTCATCATGACCGGTTGGGGACTCGGCGGCGTGATCGGTCCGATGACGGCGGCAGCCGTGTTTGATGCCAGCAAGAATTACGACATGGCGTATATTATTGCCGGTATCCTTCTTGTCGTGACCTTATTGATCTCATTTACCTTCCGTAAGGAGAAAGCCACAAAGAGTTAATATTTGGAACATCCGTATAGCAAAGCCGCTCGCAGAAAGTCGAAGAATTCTTCTGCGGGCGGCTTTAGTGAAATAAAACTGTTATTTAATTAGCTGACGATACCATTTGCGTTTGTTGACCCAATAGCCATGTATCAAAACCTTGAGAAACTGGTCGCCGCGAACAATGCAGAAAGTCACCAGAGGGGGCCACCTCAAGATAAAAGCCGATACACATCCCAGCGGCAGGGCGACAAGCCACATGACGACGGTGTCAACGATGAAGCTGTATTTCGAGTTCCCTCCTCCCAGAATAATGCCGGAGGAAACGGGGTATTGGTAACAGCTGGCAAGGACGATAAGGCAAAGTGCCATAATCATCTGACGGGCAAGCTCCATCGTCTCGGGGGTAAGATCATAAAAGCTAAGAATAAAATCACGCAATGCAAACAGAACACTGGCTGAAATAATGCCAATAAGTATATACATGAGCTGGAGCGTTTTTGAATAGGCGTTGATCATATCCTCCTTGCCTTCGCCTATGGCCTTGCCGATCACAATAGCGGATGCGCTGCCGCAGGTCAGCCCGACGACGGCGGCGATCTGCCAGACGACGCTCATAATGCTGTTTGCAGCGAGAGCGGCAGTTGAGGAATGCCCGAGTATCGCTGTCTGTGCGGATACGCCAAGGGAAAAGGTAAGAAGCGTACCTGTCACGGGAAGCGCCGCTTTTAAATACAGCCCCACTTCGGTGAAATCAAAACGCAGAAGGTCGATCAATCGGAGCCTCAGTTTCTTGTCACCGAAAAAGACATAGGCAAGTGTGATAAGAACCTCAGCGATGCGGCTTATCAGTGTAGCCAGGGCAGCACCCGTAATACCCATTTCAGGCGCGCCGAGCTTGCCAAAAATAAAGATATAGTTCAGGCAGATATTAAGGATAAGAGAGACCCCGGAAAGTACAGGGCCGATAAAGGTCGTCTCGACGCTGCGCAGGCTCCATATAAGACTGTATGAAATGGAAAACAAGACGAAAGTCCAGCACATAATCAATAAATACTGCTGTCCCTGTGCAAGCACCTCGGCGTCGTTCGTAAAAAACGAAAGAATTGTGTGGGGCGCCGCCATTGTTGCAATAGTGAATAACGCTCCCAATAAAACGGCAAACTTCCAACCCATGCCGATGAAGCGGCGGATCTGTTCCGGTTGCTTCATACCCCAGTAACGGGAGCCGATCATCACAATACCGGTACCGATGCCGTTGATCATCAGCTGCAGGATATAGTGTATCTGACTGACGAGCGCAGAACCGGACATTGAGACCTCGCTGTAAGCGCCCAGCATCACATTGTCAGCCAGATTCACACAGTAGTTCAGCAACTGCTGCAGTGCCAGAGCCACTGAAATCTTCAAAAAGGTTTTGTAAAACGATTTATCCCTGATCAGAAATTTCATCTGCTGTTATCCTCTGCCAATTCTAACTTTCTTTAATCAAGAATAGCATGATGCCGTTACCCTGTCTACATGTTCCCGTGTAATAATCAGCATATCATCGTTATATCAACAGAAAGAGAAGATTGTATGATATTCAGTAAATGCATTATGATTCTTATGGCGGTATTTTTTGTCCTCGGAGCGCTTGACAGGCTGCTGGGCAGCAAGTTCGGACTGGGCGCAGAATTCGAGAGGGCGTTCGGGCTCATGGGACCCACGGCGCTCTCGGTTGTCGGACTGCTCGTACTGGCCCCGGTGCTGGCAGATTTCCTGCAGAAAATCATCGCGCCTGTATTCGAACTCATCGGCGCCGATACCGGTATGTTTCCCGGAATGCTCATGTCAAGCGAGATATCTTACCCGCTGGCGGCGGAAATGGCATCAAGTCAGCAGATGGCGGCTTTCAGCGGCATTATCGTGGGCTCTGTGATGGGGGCAGTCCTTTCGTTTTCCATTCCTGTGGCCTGCGGGCTGATACGGAAGCAGGATTACCGATTCTTTGCAACCGGGATCCTGGCTGGATACATATTCAACCCCGTGGCCAGCTTCATCGGTGGACTGAGTATGGGACTGAGTCCGGCAGTGGTATTGATAAACCTAATCCCGGTTATCGTCGTTGCACTCATCTTGATTACAGGACTTGCGCTGAAGCCGGAGCTTATGATCAGAATATTCCGAGCCTTTTCAAAGCTTCTGATGGCAATCATCACCGTGGGGCTTGCCGCCGCTGCCGTTGAAGCCATGACAGGCCTGGTGGTTATTCAGGGCATGAACCCGATTTCCGACGGCTTCAGGACGGTGGGTACGATCATTCTGTCGATCGGCGGTTCCATGCCGCTCCTCTATGTTCTTGGAAAGCTGCTGACCAGGCCGCTCAAGCGTTTTGCCGAACTCCTCGGTATTAATGAGATATGCAGCCTTAATATACTTGTCGGCCTGACCAGTATCGTCCCGGGCTATTCATCCTATGAGAAAATGAACGGAAAAGGGAAGATCATCTTTTCAGCGCTGACGGCGTCGGCTATTCCTATGCTGGGCTGCCACCTGGGCTTTACCGCATCGGTGGACACGGGGATGATTATGCCCATGCTGCTTTCCAGAGCCTGCGCCGGTATTTTTGCAGTGATCTCCGCCTCATTCTTTGCCGGACGCATTTTCAGTAGGGGGGAGCTGGAGACAACATCATATTAAAAGCTACAACAAGGTTAATAATGAAATATATCAGACCTGTATATTGATCGAGTTGCTATATTTAAGCGGGATGGCTCACGTTTACATAGCCATCCCGCTTAAAGTCTCTGTCGCAATTTGTCCGAAGTTTTCAGCTTACAGCACCTGTTCGCTTCTTGTGATAACATCCTCTTGAATCTCGGGGGACAGCTGAACGAAATACGCGCTGAAACCGCCGATGCGGACGATCAGGTCCCGATGCTCCTGCGGTTTGACCTTTGCCTCTTTTAATTCCTCGGTATCCGTGATGTT
>JAAYBH010000115.1 GCA_012718935.1 Clostridiales bacterium | reverse complement strand
CGTGGAATCGGCGACTCGAAAACGCCCCTCATTTTTGTGGGAATCGCCTGTGCCGTCAACATTGCTCTTGACCTGCTGTTTATCGGAGGCTTCGGCATGGGGGCAGCGGGAGCGGCGCTGGCCACCGTTATCGCCCAGGCGGTAAGTCTCGCGTTTTCGATTGGTTTTCTTATAAAAAAGGGAATCGGATTTCGGTTCGAGCGCGACGATTTCAGGCTGCGGCGCAGATATGCCGGAAAAATGCTGCGCCTCGGGCTGCCGATATCGCTGCAGGAGATTCTGGTCAGCCTGTCGTTTCTCCTGATTACAGCGGTTGTGAATAATATGGGTCTTGTGTCCTCCGCCGCCGTTGGAACGGTGGAGAAGCTGATCGGTTTTCTCATGATGCCGACGATGGCCATATCCGTTGCCGTAGCAACAATGTCGGCGCATAATTTCGGCGCCGGCCGGCACGACCGGTCTGTCAGGTGCCTTTGGACCGGCATTGTGATATCCCTCGCCATTGGCTGCGTCGCCTGTGCCTTCTGCTGGCTTTACGGCACGGCACTGACCTCTCTCTTCAGCAGGAACCCCGCGGTCATCGAGGAAGCGTCGCTCTACCTTAAACCGTATTCGCTCGATTGTGTTGCGGTGGCCCTTGTCTTCAATTTCAACGCTTTTTTCACAAGCTGCAATAAATCCTTGTTTTCCATGGCCCACTCCCTGCTGACAACGTTTCTGATCCGCGTTCCGTTTGTCATTGTCGTGGGAGGCATGGCCGGCGCAACGCTTTTTACGATGGGTTTCGCGGCCCCTCTCTCATCTCTCGGCTCCCTGATCATCTGCTTTATCTATTTCAGCCGTCTCGTGCGTAAATTGAGAGCTGACGCCGCTCATAGCGGAGAAGCTGATATGCCGATATGAGCATTTCCCGTTTTTCTCGCCGTGCGAAAAAAACGGGAAATGCAGAATAGACAGCTTATGGGTTATCAAAAATCATCAACAGCGCCGCGTGTCACTTCGGCAGGTACTTGAAGGGATCTACCGGCGCGCCGTCCTTCGTCATGGCATAGTGGAGATGGGAGACCTCGCATGTCTCGCCGAGCGCCGTGTCGCCAACCGCGCCGATGACAGCGCCCATGGCAACCTTATCGCCCTTTTTCACGACGGGTGTTTTAGCGAGATTGGCATAAATGCTCTTCAATCCATTGCCGTGATCGATGATAACGGTTGTTCCGAGAAGATCGTCGTCAATGAGGTCCGTGACCGTACCGTCGGCAGCCGATACAACCTTTGTGCCGAGCAGCCCTTTGATATCGATGCCGTCATGGGTCCGCCAGTCGGACATTGTTTTATTGTAGATGAGCTCATCAACGGAATAAACGACGGCAATATCTCCCGCGATCGGCCAGACGAAGCTCGGATCCTTGGCCATGACGGGCGCGGAATTTTCCTCGTCCTCGGCGGAGGCCTTCTTGTCCGGATTGCTTTCTTTCGGCACAGCACTGGGTGTTGCGGCTGCGGACGGCTTCGGGGAGACGACCGGCTTGATATCGAGCACATCCTCAACCGGTAAACCGGGGATAACGCCATTCGATGATACCATGACGTCCTGGCTGTCCGGCTCTGTGCTTGCGATGCTGCCGATGTCCGCCGGCCCCATTTTATTACCTGTGGATAACAGGATCCATGCCGAAATGCCAATAATCGCCGTGCAGATGAACAAGACTACATAAAAGCCCTTTCCTGCGAGGAAATTACCAATTTTGCGTGTAAACGCCTTCTTATCTTTCACACCTGATCCTCCTGTTGTCATTAGTTTTGACTTATACCAATCTGCCGATAAGTATGGTATACGTATTAAACAGCGTATCTGCCGTTATTTTTGACGACAGATACGCTGTTTATACCATTATAAGGAAAAAATTATACAATATTTTCTAATAAATCAGCAGGGGACATTCGCGCCTCAGACTTTGAAGCTGTCCTTCAGCGCGACGGAGCGGTTGAACACAAGGCGGCCGGGGCGGGAATCGCTGCTGTCGGCGGTGAAGTAGCCCAGGCGCAGGAACTGGAACGTATCGGGCGATGATGCGCTTTCCAGGGATTTTTCAATCTTGCAGCCGGTCAGCGTTTCCAGGGAATTCGGGTTTAGGCACTCGATAAAGTCCTTGTCACCGCCGTCGGGATCGGGATCGGAAAACAGGTTATCGTAGAGACGCACCTCCGCGTCGGCGCAGTTCCCGGCGTCCACCCAGTGGATCGTGCCGCGAACCTTCCGCCCGTCGGGCGTATTGCCGCCGCGGGTCTCGGGGTCGTACTCGGCGAATATTTCCGTCACAGTCCCTGTGTCGTCTGCCGTATAACCGGTGCATTTGACGATGTAAGCAGATTTCAGGCGCACCTCGTTGCCCACATACAGCCGGTTATATTTTTTCGGCGGATCTGCCATGAAATCATCCTGCTCAACCCACAAGGTCCGGGAGAAGGAGACACGGCGTGAACCCATCGATTCATCTTCCGGGTTGTTTTCCACCTCAAACTCCTCGCGGCTGATCCCCGGATAATTTGTAATTGTAAGCCTCACAGGCCGGATAACGGCCATAACACGTTTTGCGTTCAGGTTCAGGTCTTCGCGCAGGCAGTGCTCGAGGAAGCTGAATTCCACGGTGCTGGCCGCCTTTGCCACGCCGATGCGCTCACAGAAATTGCGGATGGACGCCGGCGTATAGCCTCTCCGGCGTAGTCCGCAGATAGTGGGCATGCGCGGGTCGTCCCATCCGGACACAAAGCCCTCTTCCACAAGCCGGCGCAGCTTGCGCTTGGACATGACCGTATAGTTGATGCCAAGGCGGGCAAACTCAATCTGGCGGGGGTTCGACGGTACGTCGGTGTTTTCAATGACCCAGTCGTAAAGCGGCCGATGATCTTCATATTCCAGAGAGCAAAGCGAATGGGTAATCCCTTCAAGAGCGTCCTGAATCGGATGCGCAAAATCGTACATGGGATAGATGCACCATTTATCGCCCTGACGGTGATGGTGGGCGTATCGGATGCGGTATAAAACCGGGTCGCGCATGTTGAAGTTGCCGCTCGTGAGGTCGATTTTCGCCCGCAGCGTCATCTCGCCCTCCTTGAATTCGCCGTTTCTCATACGCGCGAAAAGCCCAAGGCTCTCCGGGGTGGGGCGGTCCCTGTATGGGCTCGTCGCCGGGACGCCCACATCGCCGCGGCGTTCCCTGAACTCCTCCGGAGACAGCTGACAGACATAGGCAAGGCCCTTTGATATCAGGCCGACGGCCAGCTCGTATGTTTTCTCGAAATAATCGCTGCCGTAATAGAGCCGGTCACCCCATGAAAAGCCGAGCCACGTGATATCCTCTTTGATGGCTTCCACATACTCCTCGTCCTCTTTGACCGGATTTGTGTCGTCAAACCTCAGGTTGCAGAGGCCGCCGTAGCGCTCCGCGCTGCCGAAGTCTATGGTCAGCGCCTTGCAGTGCCCGATATGGAGATACCCGTTCGGCTCAGGCGGAAATCGCGTGTGGACTGTTTTCCCGTCAAACCGCCCCCCGGGGGCAATATCCTCTTCAATAAAGGCGTGTATAAAATTTTTCGCAGCCTCTTCCATGCATGTCAACTCCATCATATATCTTGGAAATGTATTATACACGGTTATCATGGTATTTACAATTACAGTATGATAAAATGGGAAAAACAGCACTCGGAGGCAGCATATGTACGATATCATCGTTATCGGAAACGGGCCGGCGGGGCTCTCCGCCGCCATCACGGCAAGAATGCGGGAAAAGAGCGTCGTTGTCGTCTCAAACAGCAGTGCCGGGAGCGGACTGTACAAGGCGGCCGAGGTGGGCAACTACCCCGGACTGCCGGGGATATCGGGCGCCGCGCTGTCGGGCAAAATGGCAGACCACGCCGCCGCCATGGGCGCCGAACTGATTACCGGCCGCGTGACGACGGTTTTGCCGGTGGGGAAAGACATCAACGTGGGCTATGGCTCCGAAATCCTGACGGGCAAAAGCCTGATCCTGGCCACAGGTATTGTGCAGGCCGCCGTCTTTCCCGGCGAAAAGGAGCTTCTGGGCAGCGGCGTCTCCTACTGCGCCACCTGCGACGGTATGCTGTACAGGGGCAAAAAAGTCGTTGTCGTCTGCCTCTCGCCGGACGCGGAGGAGGAAGCGGACTTTTTGTCGTCCATCGGCTGTGACGTGACGAAGCTGAAAACGAAAAACATCAAGGTCAACGGTACGGACAGGGTCGCCTCCGTCACGGCCGATGGAGAAGATATCCCCTGCGACGGCGTATTCATCCTCCGTCAGACCATCGCCCCCGCTTCGCTGATTCCAGGGCTCGAGACCGAAAAAAACCACATCAGGGTCGACCGGTCCATGAAAACAAATATCCCCGGCGTTTTTGCCGCCGGAGATTGCACGGGTACGCCCTACCAGATCGCTAAAGCCGCCGGCGAAGGGCAGGTCGCCGTACTGTCCGCCGTTGAATATCTCGCGCGCTCTGAATAAACAACAATCGTATCAATGATATAGAATCAAATGTTGAAAGGCAGGCAAATATGGCAATTTTAGATCTGACAAAAAACGATTTTGAAAATACAATCAGCTCCGGCACAACACTCGTCGACTTCTGGGCGGGCTGGTGCATGCCGTGCAAGATGCTGGCGCCCGTTATCGGGGAAATCGCCGAAGAGTATGCGGACCGCGTCAAAACCGCCAAGGTTGACGTGGACGCCGAAGGCGGGCTCGCAATGGAATACGGGGTGATGAGCATTCCCACCGTCATCCTGTTCAGAAACGGCCGGGAGGAGAAGCGTTTTGTCGGCGTCCAGCCGAAGGACGTCTATCTGCAGGCGCTGGAACCCGAGAACGCCGGTGCTGAGCAGACGGCGCAGGATGTCAGCCCGGGCGTTAAAGAATAATCTCAGTCAGCAGCACCCTTTTGTTCCGGCGCGGGCAGCGCCTGTATCACGTCAAGCGCCTCCTGGACATCGCTCTTGAACACCTCCCAGGCGTTCTCATGCTCCACATAGTATTTCGGGCACTCCTTCCCCGTCACATCGTAATGCCGGATCACATCGGATGAATCCAGCCCGAGCTCATTGCACAGCCATGAAGTCAGCCTGACAAGGGAATCATATGTATCGTTGGTGAACTCCCCCGATTCGCCCGGATGGCAGCACTCGATGGATATCGTATCCTCGTTCCGCCAGTTGGAGCAGTACGCCACCTCGTTAATTGGCACGCACTCGAGAATCTCACCCTCCATGCCGATAAGGAAATTGCTGCTGGCCAGGGTCTCGCCGGAGTCGGCCAGTCTGCTGAAATAGGAACGATTCTGAGCCGCCGTCGTCCCCGGATTCCCCACATAATGGACGACGATGTTGTTAATCTCTTCAAGCGCCGTGCCGGGCCGGGAATAATCGTTCACCGGCAGCAGAACCTGCTTGACCCAGTCGAGAGCGGCCAGCTTGTCCTGCACCTCGGCCAGCGATACCGTGCGAGCCCCGCCGAGGTAAATCGGCAGGTCCCCCTGAGCCTCTCCGCCGCTCCCGGCAAACGGCCGGTAAGACAGGAGCGCGGCGCCTAGAATGATGCCGATAACAATAACGATACCAAACAGCCTGGTAAACAGTCTGCGTACCGGTCGTTTTCTGCGGCTTGTTCGCTGTGGTGTGCGAGTAGTCATATCATCCCCGCTTTAAACTGAAATAGGTCTTGTTTATGGATGCATTATAGGAGCGAAATGTATCATAATTGTAGATAAGCTGCCTATAAATTGTAACAGCTGATATTGATAAACGTAAAGGAGCGGCATATGGGAATTTTATCTTGGATTATTTTCGGAGGACTGGCCGGATGGGTGGCCAGCATCATCATGAAAAGGAATGCTTCCATGGGGTTGCTGATGAATATCATTGTCGGGGTGATTGGCGCTTTTATCGGCGGCTTCATCATGAGCCGCATCAGCGGATGGGGTATTACCGGGTTTAATATCAAGAGCTTTATCGTCGCGGTCATAGGCTCTGTTGTTCTGCTGGCGGTTATCAACCTGTTCAGCAAAGGCAAGGTGCGCTGAACGTACTTGTGCGCTGATACACGCCTTTACCCATTGACAATATACGTCAATTGTGCTACGCTCTTAAAAATTGAATTTTATCAAAAAGCTGTGATGAAGAGGGTCTGGATTCCGAAGCGTCAGAGATTGCCGGCAAAAAGAAACTTCGGTTCTGTGAACCATAGTTTCAGGATGGTGTGAGCCGGCAGCGGAGGTTAATTGACTTGTCACTTCTGAGCCGGAGAGAAGAACAAGGTATTTGTACTCGCCTGGGTATTTCTTTAGTAGAACTCTCCCGCAGACGCTGCGTTAAAGCCGTGGACTCGTATGAGTCTGTCAAGATGGCTCAATAGATTATCCGCAAACAGATAATCTTTAGGGGCAATTTGAGTGGTACCGCGGGTGATATACCCGTCTCAAAGTAATGCTTTGGGACGGGTTTTTTAAATCCCTGAACAGGCAGAGAACATCGGAAATAAAGTCGGAGGTTAGGATAATGAGAGAATTGCCGAAGGTGTACGAGCCGAAGGAAGTGGAGAGCAAAATATATAAAATGTGGCAGGACGGCGGGTATT
>JAAYBH010000114.1 GCA_012718935.1 Clostridiales bacterium | reverse complement strand
TTGCTTCTCTCAGAAGAGATGTCGAAATAAACGGTACTTGCATGCCTCGCATTTTCATATCCCTTAATGAAATCGGGCGTGACAGGACAGCTGCCTGTTGCGATGAGAATATTATCAGGGCGGAAGGATTCAATCAGGTCATCAGTAACCTCTGCATTATACAGAACCCTGACTGCCGATGAGCTGAGCTTTCTGACCAAATAATCCTTGAATTTCCGCAGATCCTGTTTGATTCCGTCGGCATCCGCAAATCTCAAAAGACCGCCGAGATTGTCCGATTTTTCTACAAGAAGAACGTCATGTCCACGCTCGGAGGCTGTGATGGCGGCCTGCATCCCTGCTGGACCACCGCCTACAATAAGAACTCTTTTTTTCGAAGCGGCTGCGCATTTATCTGAACCGAACCCAAGGCGGTGTTCTCTCGCGAGGAGCGGATTAACGCTACATATAAAATGCCTGTTGGCATTGTCGTTGTCTGTACAGTTAAGACACCGGAGACACGGGACAATGTCGTCAGCTTCACCTGCGGCAGCCTTGCGGGGTAGGTACGGATCAGCAATCAGCGCCCGGGACATTGAGACGCCGTCGGCTTTGCCGCTTTTGACTATATCCTCGGCAAATTCCGGTGATGAAATTGAGCCGATTGCAAATATCGGTATGTTAACAAGCCCTGTTTTCTTAATTCGCTCGGACAGCTCGACATTTTGGCCGTGCGGCATAAATGCCGGACCGAACATGTATGCGAAATCCTCGGAGCTTATCTCAGCAAAGTCGGCATATTCCTGTGCTTTTGACAGGAAAACCGCAATATCCTCAGGTGTGAAGCCGCCATTACGCCTCTCAGAGCCGGACACGCGAATGGAGACAACCTGCTTGTTTCCCAATCGTTCACGTACACGACGAAGAACCTCAAGCGGGAAGCGCATACGGTTTTCAAGCGAGCCTCCGTATCCATCCGTGCGTTTGTTAGTAAAGGGGGATAAGAATTGTGAAAGCAGCCACCCGTGCCCCATATGAATATGAATAATGTCAAACCCAGCGTGTACATAATACGCCGCGGTGTCCTCATAAGCTTTGATGACGTACTCCATATCATCGGTTGTCATCTCCCTGATTGGCGTGCCATACATATTGACACATGCTGACGGGCCCATGAAGAGATTGGGGTCGTTATTAAACTGCTGCTTGATTCTCTCTCCGCCGTGTGTCAGCTCAACGGCGGCAAGCGCGCCGTGCTCCTGAATCGCCCCGGCCATCTCAGCGTAAATTACCAGATTGTCAAGCGTCGTCTCCATACCCGGGGTGTGGTTTCCCCCCTCCGCCACATTGGCCTCGCCCAGCGTGACAATAGCGGCCCCCCCACGAGCTTTATGCTCCAAGTACTGAACGTAGTAATCGTCAGGCCTGCCGTCTATCGTCCTGAAAAGCATGTTTGGCGCGGACATTATCCTGTTTTTAAGTATAAGGTCACGAATTTTCAGTGGGGTGAAAAGATTCGGATATTTCTGTTTGTACATTTTAATCGCATGTCCTTTCATTTAGATGTTATTGTCGTTACACCGCTCTCCCAATGCCCATTGCGATACTGTACGCGGTTCTTGTCGCTTCGTAAATGTTTTTAGCAGCTAGGCAGTCTCCGATCTGATGAAACTCCGGAGCTATAAAACGAAGTGCGTCTGCGGCGTCGTGCAGCGGCTTCATTCCGAGCGCTGACACGGCAGTGTCTGCCTCAAACATTGTCCGCTCACCCTTATACTCTGCCACAACGCCGTCCTTTGTTATCTCACGCGCCTTTGTGTTAAGAGCAAGCGGGATGCTCAGCTTCTTTAGCTCAAGCTCTATCGACTGCCCTTGCAAAATGTTTCCGCCGTCTCCGATCTCGGGTGCCATCTCAAGCACAGTCACACTTTTACCGAGTCCTGCAAGGTAAATTGCAAGCTCCGTTCCGACGAGTCCGCCGCCGAGAATAACTGTCTTATTACCCGCAAGATCGGAGTTTTTATATATTTCTTCAGCAAAATATACATTATCGCCGTCTATTCCCGGTATCGGCATAACAACAGGAGTAGCCCCGAGAGCAGCAATAATAACATCGGGCGCGACGTCAGCCGCATATTCGGCCGTAACCTCGGTGCCCAGCCGGACGTCGATATCGGTTTTTGAAATCATGTATGCCTGATGCTCAAGGTACTCGTGCAGATGCTTCTTAAACGGAACATGCTCCTCACAGCGCAGAACTCCTCCGAGCTTATCCGACTTTTCGCAAAGAATGACCTTGTGCCCGCGTTTTGCACTGGTAAGCGCCGCCTGCATTCCGGCGGGGCCTCCCCCTGCAATCAAAACCGTTTTTTTGTAGGCTGCCGGACGAGCAAATTTCACTTCCAATTCGTTGCTGATTTCCGGATTCAGGGCGCAGACAATGTGTTTATGAGTCATGAGATTTGAAAAGCATGTGAAGCAGCGGATGCATTTTGTTATCTCGGCGTCGTTGCCCGTCCTCGCTTTGACGGGCAGGTCGGGGTCACAGATGAGCCCTCGTGCAAGTTCAACAACATCAGCCTGTCCCGACGCAATTATCTCCTCAAGCTGCCCGGGGTCGTTAAGAGCGCCGACAGTTGCCACCTTTGATTTTGTAACGTGCTTTTTTATTTCGGCGGCATATTTCACATTGACACCGTCGGCTAGGAACATATTCGGATGTGTGACTGTGAAAACCGTGGGGTCCTCATGGCTCCCGGCGGAGACGTGAATCAAATCCACAAGCCCGTCGAGAGCTTTTGCAATTTCCACGCCGTACTCGATGCCATAGCCGCCTTCGAATATTTCAGAGCCGCTTATACGTATTTCAATCGGATAGTTTTGCCCGAGGGCACTCCGCACAGCGCGAATCACCTCAAGCGGGAACCGCATCTTGTTTTCAAAACTGCCGCCGTATTCATCGGTGCGCTTATTTGTTATGTCTGACATAAACTGGTGAAGCAGCCAGCCGTGTCCTCCGTGAAGAGTTATCATCCCAAAGCCGCATTGCTTTGCGAAAAGCGCTGCGCCGACGTGCTTTTGTACCGTCCTGTCCATTATCTCGCGGGTCATCTCCTCCGCGAGAATTGGAACCATCCCTCTGAAGCCCGATGTTTCAATTGCGCTCGGCCCGTAGATTGTGTTTCCCTGCGCGTATGAGATGCGAGACGCATTTCCGCCGTGACTGAGTTCCATAGAGGCGACGGCGCCGTGCTTTGTGATGGCTTCGGACAGCTTGTTGAGGTGGGCGGCGGCGCCTTCGTCGTCGAGAAGGATATGGTTGCCGTTTGCAAGAGCGATTTCTGAGTCCACCATAGCGTCGCCGATACAGACGCTCGCAGCTCCGCCGATGGCCTTTCGCTCATAGTATGCGATTCCCGCGGGATTAGGCCTGTTTTTCAGCTCCGTATATTGGAGCCCTGTCGGAGACGCGAAGATTCTGTTTCGGAACACCGTCCCGGCAAGAGTAATTGGGGAGAATAGATTCGGATACTTGCATTGATACATAATAACCTCCATTTCTTCGCCTTCCGGCGGCGCATCAATGAAAAATTATAACTTATCGCCATCGCCCTGTTATTTAGCGGCATTCATCAGTATGTAAAATTTCGTGTTTGCTGATTAATCATTAGACCAAAACCCACTAATATGTTATATTTATAACATTGAATCCAACAATAGGAAATAAACAATTCGTGATGTACGAATATTGACGTACGGAGAAAAACACAATGGACGTCCAGCAATTACGGTATTTCTTCAGTATTTGTGCGACAGGCAGCTTCGCAAAAGCTGCCGAATCGTGCTTTGTATCGGCGCAAGGCATCTCAATGACGATAAAGCGTCTTGAGGATGAGCTTTCATGCCGTCTGTTTGAGCGCTCGTCTAAAGGGATTGTGCTTACGGAACACGCAAAATTTCTGCTTCCGGTTGCAGAGAGAATTGTAAAGCATATGGATGACGTCGAATACTACTTCACATCCGGGATGGGAAAGAACCAGAAGCTGACGGTCATTTTTACGTGGGGCGCCAACGTGGAATTTGCCGGAATACCATTTAATGAGTATAAAAAGCGGTATCCGAATATATATCTGAGACTTCTTCAGGAATATGACAGTTATTGCGAGGTTGCAGTCGATACGGGTGAAGTCGAGCTTGCGCTGGTTTCAGGCCCGATAGACACGGATAAGTACGAGGCGGATTTCCTGTATAAAACGCAGTACGGCATTACAGTGAAAAAGGACAACGCGCTTGCAGGCCTTATCTCCGTTAATATACGCGAGCTCGATTCACTGCCGCTTGCCATTATGGGAGAGAATCAAAAGACGTTGGCGGTATTAGAAGCCGCCGCCAATGCTCAGAATGTGTCGCTTAATGTGCGGAAGCTCGTAAACAGTACTCTGCTGACTTTTCAATATTCTGACATGCAGGCTATTGGTATTACGACACAGTCTTTTTCTGAGAAGTTTTTGCCCGCGAATCTGTGCTTTGTGCCGTTTGACGACCCGGAGCTGAGCTGGAATTTGTATCTGATAAGCCCAAAAAACGGGGTGCTCTCGCCGGCAGCGGAACTTATGCGTCAAATGCTGTTGCAGCACAGAGACAATCTTCAGCTTAATGAGACGAGCCGAAGCTGAGAGCAAACAGATCTGTTGCATCAGCGTACATCACAAGTTGTTTATTGCCATTTCTAATAATTTTGTTTATTTTATATACAGACACGGCAGAAAAACAGCAGTTTATGAAGGGAGAGCAAAAATGAAAACGTTTAAGATCCTGAAAGCTATGATAGCATTGGTTCTCGTACTTGCAGCGCTCGCTTCACTTGCGGCTTGCGGTGGAAAAAATAACAATGTCGGAGCTCCCGCAGCGAATCCTCCGGAGACCAGCACATCCGGCAATGCTGCAGGTGGCGACAGCGCCCCCGATAGCGCAGCCCCGCTTTCGGGCAACGAGGATATCCCGGTCGGCGTGCTTCTCGGCGGAGACCACTCAAACCGCGAGCCGTTTAAAATCGCTTATCTTTGCAACATGCTCACATGGGCGTGGAACAAGGCCATCTCTGATGCTCTCGGCGAGATTGGCAAGACCTTGAACTATGAATATACGGCATACGCATGTAACGGCGACTTTGACGCGTTTGTAAACCAGATTTATACATATGCCGACCAGGGCTATGACGCTTTGGTGCTCGGTACTGACGACCAACTCGCCGCGAGGGCGCTGGAGGCTGCTAAGGAATGCGAAATTCCGGTTGTCGGCGAATCGACGGCATTCATGGACCAAAACGGAATATGCATCTATCCGAGCGTGCAGCAGGCCCAGTACGGAAACGGTGCCGTAACCACAAAGTGGCTGCTTGATAATTACAAAAACTACTGGGGAGATATTGACCTGTCCAAAGAAAGCGTCGGGCTTATCGGCCTCAACTTCTCGGCGGTATCCGGCATAAACGAGCGTAAGCCGGGCGTCATGGATACATTTGCAGAGCAGTGTCCGGGCGGCACGTATTTTGACGGCGACCTTGTGGCGCTTGGCGATATCGGCTTCTCGGCCGACGGGGCGAACCAGCTTTCAACGCAGATATTCTCACAGAACCC
>JAAYBH010000113.1 GCA_012718935.1 Clostridiales bacterium | reverse complement strand
GCGCTGGAGCTGGTGCGCCGGTTCGGGGGCATCAGGGAAATCTATGACGGGCTTGACGGCCTTGACATCAAGGACAGTTTGAAAAACAAGCTGTCGCTCGGGAGAGACGCCGCGTTCATGTCGCATACGCTGGCGACGATCTGCCGCGACGTGCCGCTTGATTTTAACCCTGAGGCCAATATGCGCCGCGAGGTTGATAACGACGCGCTTTTTGCCCTGTTCAAGCGTCTCGAGTTTACGAAACTGGCCGACAGGTTCAATCTCAAGCCGCCCGAAGCCGGATTGCCGGCTGCCGGGAGCTATACGGGGGAATGCAGCGGCAGGGAAATCGTCACCGCCGGCGACATTTCCGAAATGCTTTCGGCGCTCAAGGCCGCCCCCTGGGTCTCCGTACGGGGCGACGGCCGTTTGGATACGGTTGTTTTCCTATGCGGAGACGCGCAAACCGCTTATATCCTGCGCCGCAACATGACGGAGGGTTTTGCCGGCGTACTGGCGCAGGCGTTCGGGCCGGATATTAAGAAAGCCGGGCACGATATCAAAGATATGCAGCGCCGGCTGCTGGATATGGGCATTACTTCCGACGGCTGGATATTCGATACGGCGCTGGCAGCCTATCTGCTGTCCCCGACGGACAGTTCCTACGACCTTCGGCGGCTTTCAAAAAATTACGGCGGCTTTACCCTTTATACGGGAGAGGATGAAAACGGGCAGCTGTCGCTCCTGGACGGCGCCCAGGAGCTTGCAAGGCTCTTATCGGCGGCGGCGGCGGTTTTGATTTTAAAAGAAAAGCTCGAGCCGAAGCTGACTGAACTTGGGATGGACAAGCTGTTTTCCGGGATAGAGCTGCCGCTGTGCCGCGTGCTGGCCGAGATGGAGCACACCGGATTTTGCATTGATAAAAAAGCCCTTCATGATTTCGGAGATATGCTGTCGGTCAAGATCACCGGGCTCGAAAAATCGATATTCGAGCTGGCCGGAGAGCCCTTCAACATTAATTCGCCGAAGCAGCTGGGGGCGATCCTCTTTGAAAAGCTGATGCTGCCTGCGCCGAAAAAAACGAAAACGGGGTACTCGACGAACATTGAAGTCCTGGAGTATCTTCATGGCAAACACCCGATCATCGGACTGCTGATGGAGTACAGGGAGCTGTCAAAGCTCAAAAGCACCTATGCCGACGGGCTCATGAAGGTGATATCGGCGGACGGGCGCATCCACACCAATTTCCAGATGACGGTCACGGCCACCGGCCGGCTGTCCTCAACAGAGCCGAATCTCCAGAACATCCCCATCCGTAAAGAGGTGGGCAGCGAGCTCCGCCGGATGTTCATTGCCGGCGGCGGGAATGTGCTCGTCGACGCCGACTATTCACAGATTGAGCTGCGGCTCCTGGCTCATATTGCCGACGACAAGGTAATGCAGAGCGCGTTTTTACATGGAGAGGACATCCACGCCGTCACGGCGTCTCAGGTCTTCGGCATCCCGCCGGAGGACGTGACGCCGACGATGCGCTCACGGGCCAAGGCCGTCAATTTCGGTATCGTTTACGGTATCTCCGCGTTTTCGCTGTCCCAGGATATCGGGGTCACCACAGCGGAGGCAAAGCTCTATATTGACAGCTACTTTGCCAAATACCACGGCGTGCGCGCTTACATGAAGGATGTCGTTGAAAAGGCGAAAAAAGACGGCTATGTCACAACGCTCTTCGGCCGTCGGAGGTATCTGCCGGAGCTCAAATCGTCAAACTACAATATGCGGTCCTTTGGCGAGCGGGCGGCGATGAATACGCCACTTCAGGGCACGGCAGCCGATGTGATGAAGCTCGCCATGGTCAATACCTATAATAGGCTGAAGGCCGAAGGCTTGAAAGCCGGGCTTGTGCTGCAGGTTCACGACGAACTGATTGTCGAATGTCCTGAAAAAGAGGCGGATAAGGTGAAAACGATACTGACGGAAGAGATGGAACAGGCGGTCACGCTGTCTGTCCCGCTGACGGCCGAGGCTCATTCCGGCAAAAGCTGGGCGGATGCGAAATGAACCGGATCATTGAAGCGAGGGAAACCCATCTCCCCGAACT
>JAAYBH010000112.1 GCA_012718935.1 Clostridiales bacterium | reverse complement strand
CGTCCCCGTCGCTCTCCTTGGAACGATCCCGGCGTCGGTGCTCTTAAAGCCGGACAGCGCCGGCGGGCTCCTTCTGGCCGCTGTTTTCGCCTTTGTATTTCTCGGGGTCGGTTTTACCGTCTGGAAGTTGATGCTGAAATCCTATTCAAGCACAGGAGGCTAGACCATATGACAGGAAACATTATCACGGTCAACGGGCTGTGCAAGGAATATAAAACCCATCTGCGGGGGGATAAGTTCACCGACGCGGTCAAAAGCATGTTTGTCCGCAAATACGTCACGGTGGAGGCGCTCAAGAACGTCAGCCTCAGCGTCGCGCGGGGCAGCATCGTCGGGCTCCTGGGGCCCAACGGAGCGGGCAAATCGACGCTCATCAAGATCCTGACAGGCATTATGTACCCTACATCAGGAAGCGCCGAGGTCCTCGGCTATATTCCCTGGAAGCAGCGCCTCCGGTATGTCGGGCACATCGGCGCCGTGTTCGGGCAGAAGTCGCAGCTCATTTGGGACATCCCGCCTGTTGACGCGTTCCGGATGAACAAGGAGATCTATGCCATACCCGGCGAGGTGTATAAAAAGAGGCTCGAAGAGCTGGCGGAGCTGTTTGATGTAACGGAGGTGTCCCGCAAGCCGACACGGGTGCTGTCCCTGGGGGAGCGCATGAAATGCGAGTTCATCATGGCGCTTCTGCACGGCCCGGAGATCGTCTTTCTCGACGAGCCGACCATCGGGCTCGACGTCATCGCCAAGAGCAAGGTAAGGGACTGCGTGACGGCGCTCAATAAACAGGGCGTTACGTTTATTCTGACGACCCACGATATGGACGACGTGGAATCGCTGGCGGAACGCGTTGTCGTGATCAATCACGGAGAGATCGGGTTTGACGGGTCGCTTTCCGATCTGCGGCACCATCTGGGCGAGAAAAAGCTGGTCCGGATCACAACGGAAACGCCGCTGAAGGAGCTGGCCTCGCAGTCGCTGCAGCTTCTTGCCAGGCCGTCGGAATTCGAAGCGGTTTTTGAATTATCCGACGCGTCAAAAGGCTTTGACGCCCTGATGCGCGAGCTGGGCAAAATCAGAGGCATTACAGATATCGCCATCGAGGAGCCGCCCATCGAAGAGGTCATCAAAACGTTTTACCAGGCATAACATCACATTATTATAAGGAGCATGGGCAGGAACTGTTCGACACTGGAGTGATTATAAAATACAGGGAGGCGTACATATGGTCAGCATCATCACTGAAACCGAAGCGAAAACCCTTGGTGTCAATATCAAACGTCTCGAGCGTCTGGACGCGTTTTTAAGGGAAGTGACGGAGAATGGGACGCATCCGTCCGGCGTCGTCCGTGTCCTGCGTTATGGGAAGGAAATTTTCAGCGGCGCTTACGGCGTCGCTGCGCCGGGCGGCAGGCCGACCGCGATGGACGCGATCTTCCCGGTGGCGTCGGTGACGAAGGTCGTGACGGCAACGCTCCTGGCTATCCTGCAGGAGGACGGCGTCGTCGACTTCTGCGACAGGCTGAATAAATACTACCCCGAATTCAAGGGCGACAAAAAAGACGCCGTCGAGCTCTGGCAGCTTTTGTGCCATTCCTCCGGCATGTCCGACGAAGCCATGAGCAAGTATGGCGGGGATTTCATGCGGGATAATTTCGGCCTTGACCTGTCTGAAAACTCTTCGCGTGAGGAAATTAACGCGGCAGCCCAAAAGGCGCGGAATTTTCTGAAGCTGCCAAAAGCGGAGGGGCCGGCGGCCGTCGCAGAGGTGGAAGAAATCCTTAAATTGAGAGCGCCGCTCGCCAGCGACCCGCATACGGCCTTTGAATATTGCAGCACGGCTTATGTCTTACTCGGAAAGCTGGTGGAGCGGCTGACCGGCGAGGATATCGACAGCTTTGCCAAACGCCGGCTCTTTGATCCGCTGGGTATGAGGGATACGCATTTCAGTCTACCCAGGGAGAAATGGCCCCGCGTTGTCAAACGCGACCCATCCCTGTGCTTTGCCGAGTGGCTCAACAGCGATTTTGTGCTGAGCGATACAAACGGCGCCGGGAGCCTGAAGACGACGATGTACGACCTGACGCGGCTGGGCCAGCTGTATCTGGATGAGGGCACCCTTGACGGCATTGAGATCCTCTCCCCGGCCACCGCCCGGCTCATGGCCTCCAATCATAACGCGAAGCTCCCCGATTCCTTCTGGTTCGGCCGGATCCTGGGCAGCGCCTGGGGGCTCGGCTGGCATGTCCGCTGCGGCAAAAGGGACGATCTGGGCCTCCTGCGTTCGGACAGGACCTTCGACCACGGCGGCGCCGGCGGCGCACGCCTCGTCATCGACCCGGACGCCGGCCTCGTCTTTGCCCTGTACCTGGTGGACAGGGAGCAGTTTGATGCGTATCCCAATCATGGGCGTGTGGCGAATATCATTTATTCGGCATTGAAGTAACGAGACGATTGGAGGATGACCTTATATGAGATGTCCTACGACAACCAGAGCCGGGTGGCCAACATCATTTATTCGGCGCTTGAATAAATGATAAAAAGCTCAACTCAGGAATTACGATCGGAGGGTTAAAAATGGAATTCTGCAAAGCAATCCCCGCAAACGCAATTTACGCCGCCGATTTGCTCGGCATTTGTCTGCCGCGGCTGAATGTGCTGGACGAATACTGCCGGCGCGCGGTTGACGAGCTGAAGCACGCCTTCATCGGCCTTCGTATCCTTCGGCGGGGGCAGCTGATATTCAGCGGCGAATACGGCACGCAGACACCGAAGGGCGATAAGCTCCGCGCCGACGCCATTTATCCGCTGGCGTCGGAATCAAAGCCCGTGCTTGCCACCTGCGCGGCCATCCTGCAGGAGGACGGCGGGTTTGACTTCTACAACCAGCTGCAAACGTACCGCCCCGAGTTTAAAGGCGAAATGAAGGACGAAGTGATCATGTGGCAGCTGCTGTGCCACTCCTCGGGAATTGACGACGCGGAGCAGGAAAAATACACGATCGATCTGATTGGCGATGTGACATATGAGGAAAGGACAAATGCCTTTTACAAAGCACGCGCCAAGCTTGGATTGCCTGACGTACCATTCAGCGAGAAGGCGGCAGAAGAGGCTTACGCTCTGGCGATGCTGCGTGCGCCGCTGGCATCAAGACCGGGCACAAAATTCAGTTATTCAAGCTACGGTTATGAACTCATTAAATCCATCATCGAAGAACTCACAGGCGAAACGTTGGAGCAATACGCCAGGCGAAAAATCTTCGATCCGCTGGGGATGACCGATACGCACTGGTTCCTGCCTCCGGAGAAGCGCGAGCGTTTTGTCACCCGCGACCCATCGCTGAAGGGCGGCGGGTGGATCAGCGGCGAGGAAGTAATGACGAGCACGAGCGCGTCGGGCGGGCTGAAATCAACGCTGGACGATATGGCGAAATTCGGCCAGATGTGGCTGCAGAACGGAACATTTGACGGTCAGCGTATCATTTCTCCCGCGACCGTGAAAATGATGACGCGCAATCATAATGCTAAGGTGCCGCCGTCCGACTGGTTCGGGCGTGTCTTCGGCGCCAACTGGGGCCTGGGCTGGGATTTGAAAGGCGACAAGACAGACGACCACGGCTTCCTGCGCAGCCCGCGGAGTTATAACCACGGCGGTTTCGGCGGGGCATGCCTCTTAATTGACCCGGAATATGACCTCGTGTTTTCCGGTTACTTCTGCGAGGTTCTGGAAACCTCGCAAAACGACGAGTTCGGGCCCGTATTTAATATGCTTTATTCGTCATTTGACTGACCGGCATCTGTCCGGCGCCGGCATCATATCAGCAATGGCAGGGATTATCTCAAAAAGCATTTATCTTTATAGATATTTCCTGTATAATGTAAAAACAAATGATCTTGTGTTGGATACTGATAAAACGGAGTGATTTCCTTGGGCAGATATTTTGGCACCGACGGCGTCAGAGGCGTGGCCAATACAGAGCTGACGCCGGAGCTGGCCTTTTCGCTTGGACGATACGGTGCGATGGTGCTGGCCAGCCACGCGCAGCATAAGGCGCGCATTCTGATCGGCACCGATACGCGAATTTCTTGTTCCATGCTTGAGGCGGCGCTGGTAGCCGGTATCTGCTCCGCCGGAGCGGATGCCGTTGTGTGCGGTGTTGTTCCGACACCGGGCATTGCATACCTGACAAAGCTCGGCGCCTATGATGCCGGAGCGGTTATTTCGGCTTCACATAATTCCTTTGAGTTCAATGGCATCAAATTTTTCAACCGCGACGGATATAAGCTGCCGGACAGTGTGGAAGATGAAATCGAGAACTATATAACCGGAGCGGCACCGGCAGACAAGACCCGCCTGTCCGGTCGCGACGTGGGACAACGCATCGGGTATGCCGACGCTGTGGCCGTCTATCGCGATCATTTACTTAAAACTTCGGGGTCGGACCTGCGGGGGATGAAAATTGCCGTCGACTGCGCACATGGCGCAAGCGCCGGCATTGCACCTGAATTGTTCCGCGCGGCCGGAGCCGAGGTGGTGGCGATCGGAACGGCGCCGAACGGCATCAACATCAATGACGCCTGCGGATCAACACACCTGGATAAGCTCTG
>JAAYBH010000111.1 GCA_012718935.1 Clostridiales bacterium | reverse complement strand
TTGTCAAATCCGATCCGGAGCAGAAAGCGCCGCTGAAGCAATGCGTCCCCCAGAATCTGTTCGCCACATATTCCGGCCGGCCGCCCCTGTCCGTGTGGTCCACGGGCGAAATGGGCAAGGTGCTGGACACGATGAATACCGCCTGCTGCGAGGTAGCTGTGGATACCGAGACAGGCGAAGTGGAGATCCTGCGGTTCGGCGTCGCCGCCGACCCCGGCAAGATTATGCGGCAGACATCCCTGGAGAGCCAGATCGATCAGGTGATGTATTTCAGCCAGGGCTGCCAGCTGTTGGAGGATTTTATCTACGACCGGCGAACCGGCGTGAAGCTCAACAACAATATGGTTGATTACAAGAAACCCACGATACTCGACGTGCCGCCGGTGCAGCATACGTTCATCGAGACCCGCGACGGCAACGCCGCTTACGGCGCCAACGGCATCAGCCACTCCCTGGCCAACACCCACCTGGTCATCATGGCCATCCACAACGCTGCCGGCGTCTGGGTCGACCCGCCCGCCACGCCCGACAAGGTCCTCAAGGCACTGGGGAAGGCCTGAATTTGAAATGACAGATTTTTGTTGTTTGTAATGAAAAATTCCAAAAATCTGTCCGGGGACTATAAACGTTTTCGTTTTACTTCCGATATTTCTTATAGAGCCGGTTAAGCCGAGCTGGTGTTCAGACAGGCTGCGGAAAGGTCACGTGGTATGGGCAGACAAAAAAGAATGTGGAAAACCTTGCTTTTAATATGCATTTTCCTCACGCTTTGCCTGGGCGCGGTTTTCATTCACATCAGCTGGCGCAGCTATAAAATGAAGGAGACAGTCGTTGCTGTCACATATGCTGAAACTGCTGCCTCCGATTATCCTGCGGATAACCGGAGGTCGGAGGCTTTTTGGCATGTTTTTCGGTCGGCCGTTATCGTTGGATGCATTTTGCTGCTGCTGTGCGTGATCTACAGGATGTACGGCGCTGTTCTCAAGGCGAAAGCCGCGGAAGAAATTCTGGCGGAAAGCGAACGAAATAAGGAAATATTACTGTCGCATATTCCCGGCATCGCGTACAGATGCAACTATGACGATAAATGGACGATGCAGTACCTGTCGGCCGGTTGTTATGAGCTGACAGGATATCATCCGAAGGATTTACTCAATAACAGCAAGCTGTCCTTCAACGACATTATATGTGAAAAATACCGCTCTGTTTTATGGAACGAATGGGCGCGGATCATTGAAACAAAAACCGATTTCAAATATGAATATGAAATAAAGACAGCCGCCGGCGACAGAAAATGGGTCGTTGAAATGGGACAGCCGGTCATGGATAAAAACGGAGAGGTGGCAGCCCTCGAGGGTATCATCATTGATATAACGGAACCGAAACTTGCCACAGAAAGAATACAGCATATGGCCGAGCATGATTATTTGACCGGCCTGTATAACAGGATGTACTTTGAAGACACCAAGCTGAGCCTTGAGAAACAGGGTGTGGCTCCGGTTTCCGTCATACTGGCCGATATTAACGGCATGCGCCTAATAAACGACGCCTTCGGACAGGCCGAAGGGGACATTCTCATCACGAAAACGGCGGAACTGATCAGAAGATGCTGCGGGGAAGAGTGCATTATCGCCAGGACCGGAGGCGACGAATTCACCATACTGGCGCCCGGTACGGACGACGAAGCGGCAGACAGGCTTGTCAGGCGCATCAAGGACGATTGCGATTACTGCAATTCTCTGAACCTAAAACCGGGCGTTCTGCTGAATCTGTCCATCGGATACGGCGTGAAGAAGACGGCCGATCAAACCCTTGATGCAGCCCAGAAGGAAGCTGAAGAATTCCTCAGCCGGCATAAAATCCTTGAGAGGAAGAGCCACCATAACGCCGTCCTGTCCTCAATCACGGCCACGATGTACGCCAGAAGCTATGAGACCGAGGAGCACGCGGAGCGCTTGATCAAGCTATCCAGGCGGATCGGCGATCAAATGGATTTGAGCGAGAAAAACCTGGTGGATCTCGAGCTCCTGTCAATTCTTCACGATATCGGCAAAATCGGGATCGACGACCGCATCCTGAATAAGCCCGGCCCGCTTACCCATGAGGAATGGGCCGCCATGAAAAAGCATCCGGAAATCGGGTACAGGATCGCCATGTCCGCCAGCGAATTTCAAAGCGTTGCCGAGCTAATTCTGTGCCATCACGAGCACTGGGACGGCAAGGGGTACCCGCAGGGCTTAAAGGGTGAGGAAATCCCGCTGCAGTCACGGATTATCGCCATCGCCGACGCTTATGACGCCATGACGGAAGACAGGGTTTACCACAAGGGGATCACGCATGAAGAAGCGCTGGAGGAAATCAAAGCAAAAGCGGGGACGCAGTTTGATCCGGTCATCGCGGAGCTCTTTA
>JAAYBH010000110.1 GCA_012718935.1 Clostridiales bacterium | reverse complement strand
TATACTCAACCTGCATACGCCTCCTGTCTGATGTTGTCGGCAAACTCATCATAACAAGTTTCGTATGCGGGAGGAATAGTTTTTGCTATTCCTCTCTTTTTGCCAATGATTATTTTACACTAAGTAAACTACGTGCCTGTGCTGTATGTTCCGGCGCTCAGCCCACCTGCAAACAGCCCGCTGCATGTATTCCGGTGACAGGCAATCCCAGCGCTGCGGTGAGCTTGTTTTCAAGCTTTTCGGTGATACTCATGAGAGGAAGCCTTGTTTCCGGCGAATCAATGAGCGACATTTCGTGCAGGCAATATTTGAGCGGGGCCGGGTTGGGTTCTTCGAAAAGCAGGGGGATCGTTTTCGACAGAGGCTTCCATATGGCCAGCGCCCCCTGGTGGTCGTTGTTCTGTATTTTGTTGTAGATATCGACGAATGCTTCGGTTTGCAGATGCGCCGACGCCATGATTCCGCCCGACCCGCCGAGTAAAAGGGTCGTATAAAACAGGATATCCTCGCCTGTCATGATGGAAAAACCGGGCGGCGGGTCCTGTAAAAGCGCCATCGTCTGCTTGATATCGCCGCTGGAGTCCTTCAGGCCGGTGATGTTTTTAATTTCGGCGAGCTTTTGTATCGTTTCGTTTTCGATGTTTCTGCCTGTCCGGTACGGAATATTATAGACGATGATATCCAGATCGGTGGCTTCTGCAATACACCGGAAATGCTCAAATATGCCGCGCTGGTCCGGCCTGTTGTAATACGGGCTGACCGACAGGATGCCGCAGACGCCGTATTTTTCGATGATCTTCAAGCGCTTTATCATTTTTTTCGTGTAATTCCCGCCCGCACCGGCAATGACGGGAATGCGGCCGCCGACATATTCCATCGTCTTTTCGAGGATTTCTTCAAACTCATATTCCTCGATGACCGGGCTCTCGCCCGTTGTTCCCAGCGGAATAATGCCGTCAATCTTCTTGTCGATATAGTAATCAATCAGTCTTTTATAGGAAACATAGTCGACTTCGTCATTGATAAATGGTGTAATCACCGGCAGCCAGACGCCGCGAATCTGCATATATACCCCTCCTGAATCGTTGATCTAAGAGTATTATATTAAAAACTTATACATAGTTTACAGGATATAGTGCTGTATATATTGCATATAATGCTTTATTGCTGTATTTTTAAGGGGGTGGGATTTCAATGGATAGAGCAGACGCTGAGATAAGAATAAAAAGGGGTTACCTCAACGAGGACTTCAGGTATTTTCACCTCAGGGACAAGCGCGACCTGGAATTCGAGTTCCATTATCATGATTTCAACAAGATCGTTATTTTCGTAGCCGGAGCCGTCACGTACCGCATCGAGGGAAAGGCTTACAGACTCAAGCCCTGGGATATTCTACTCATCAGTCGGGGCGAGCTGCATCAGGCCGTCGTCTCACCGGAAGACACATACGAAAGAATCGTCATTTGGGTGAACTCGGCGTTTCTCTCCGCACACAGCACGGACGGCAATCTGCTCAAATGCTTCGAGCTTTCAAATGAAACCAGGAACAACCTGCTCCGCCTTGACGACGACGCCGCCCGCAGCATCAAGCCCGCCATATTTTCCTTGGAAAATTCCGTCAAGGACGAGGGCTTCGGCGCCGGGCTGCTCCAGAATTCGCTCTTCCTTCAGCTGATGATTTATCTCAACAGGCTCTTCCTCGGCTACAGCCTCGGCGCTTCCGCAGCAGATGTTGAGTACGACGAGAGAATGGGCAAAATTATGGACCATATCAACTCGAATCTTGGCAGGGAGCTGTCTATTGACCGCTTGTCCGGGCAGTTTTTTATCAGCAAATATTATCTCATGCACAAATTCAAGGAGCAGACCGGCTACACAGTCCATCGCTATATATTGAAAAAAAGACTCATCAAAGCCGCACAGCTCATAAAAAAAGGCGCACAGGTGACGGATACCTGCACAGCCTGCGGCTTCGGCGATTATTCAAATTTCGAAAGAGCCTTCCGGAAAGAATTCGGCCTGTCGCCAAGGGATTACTATAAGGTATTTCTCAACAGCTGACGGGCTTCTGCCCTTTATATCCTATGTTTTTCCTTTTTCTTCTGATACATCCTCAGATCGGCCAGATACAGCAGCTTGCTGAGGTTTGTGCTGTCCGTGGGATAGGAGGAGTATCCGAGGCTCAAGCCCCTGAAAACCAGGTTATACTGGTTATTGGCAAACCTCAGCTTCTCCAGAGACTTACAAAAGGCCTCGGCTTCCAGATTATCGACGAGGCAGACAAATTCATCGCCATGAAGGCGGTAAAGGCCGTACCCGTCACGCAGGATTTCTTTGACAGCCCTGACAAACTCCAGCAGGTATAAATCTCCGGCTTCATGCCCGTACCTGTCGTTGACCGCCTTAAAATCGTCCAAATCCGCAAAGATGACTGAAAAATGCTGATTGCCGTTCATTTTTTTGTGGACGTCCTCATAAAAGCCTTCGCGGTTTTTGAGCTGGGTCAGCGCGTCAATTTTTGTGATCTGGCTCAGTTCCTTCGCCCTGATATTGACGGATACCAATTTAAAGCACAGCTTGTACGTCAGTATGGCGTTGACGATGATCACAAAAAGCAGAATGATATCAAACGGGCGGGAAGTATCTCCGGCAAAGATCAAATTCGACAGAAAGAGGATAAAGAACCAGGACAGGCTGATCGCCAAAAGAGAGTCAAGCGTTTTGCTGTTAATGTTTTTCAGAATGCTTACAAATATGTTGTTCACGAGCCTGATATAGTAGGGAAGCGTCACAACGAAGAAAACCGACTGTACGACGACAGCAGCCAGACCCACATTTTCAGTCGGATACAGGGATCCGGCCCGGTAGGAAAACGAATATGCCAGCATTGTATAAATCCACGAGGAGGACATAATGAACAGCAGATGCTTTAGCGGCTGATCAAACAAGAAATATAGCGGAATGATATATATAAAACCAAGCAGCATAAAAAGGCCGTTACCCCTGTCGATACCAGGCAACAGGCATATGACCGGATAGAGTATGGCCGTTACGGCGATTGTGACAACACATAACGACAGTAATGTACCGAGTCTCGACCTCCGGCCTTTGGAGCATTTATATGTTGTATAAGTGCTGATACACAGGACTTCCAGGATGGTTATGACAATATAGATGCTCATTGTTTTCACCCCGATGCTTGCCTTGCCATTAAAGGAAAATAATGTATACTATATTTATCGGTATTTTTTTACGATTATAGAGGGCAGAAATACGCCGTCAACCCGCTTTCTCCGGTTGACGGCGTTATGCTATGCAGGCGCTTGTGCCGGCGTTGTCATGAGGTGTCAGTCGATGGACATGATCTGCAGCTGCTGGCTCAGGTCACAGTCGATGGCGGTATAGCCGTCCTGGGCCAGATACGCGCGCCATTCATCCTTGGTATAGGGATACGTCAGGATAACGTAGTCCAAATCCTCCTGTGTATAAGCGCTTGCTGCGTTTTCCAGGGATGTCGTTTCGATGAGAAAATAATCGCCCGAGCCGTACCAGGTCTCTACCGCGACCTGGCAATGGCCGGGTAAAAGGATAAGTACCGCATGCATATTCATCGCCTGAAGCGCCGAGGCCATGGTGACGGCCGTCTCCACACACAAGCCGCTGGCGCTGTTTAAAACCTCGGACGGCGTGGCAATGCGCTGCAGATCCGAGCTGGTGGAGCTGAAGGGCGACATGATATATTTGACACCGAACTCATGGGCCATCGTGTGCATTATGCTGTAAGCCTGTACATAGGTGAGAGTTTCATGGCTCCACCCGCTGACGGCTTCCTGATAACCCACAATGGCGTTCAGCTGGCCTTGGGTGAGCTCATTACAGGCATCCGCAGACCAGCGGAGAAGCTCCCTGATCTCCTCCGCCTCGGGGGTCACCCAGGCCAGTATATTCTCGTCGTAAGGCATGCCGTCCTCGGCCACCCACTGCATATCATAACGGGAATACAGCTTCACCGGTTTCGAGTCTTTTACTATGATTTTCCCGTTATTCAGATCGGTCACGGAGATGCTGATCTGGGCATCCTTTGAGGAGTTCAGCGTCTCTGCGACGCCCTCCGCCAGCGGCGGATGAATCCGGAGTTCGGTCTCGGAGCGGGTTATCGTGATTTTCTGTTCGTATTTCTGCGTGAAGCCGGGAATTTCCACTTCAATCAGCAGGTCCGTTGCGCCTTGATCCGCGGAAAGCTGCATGAATGCTATGTAATCCATTGACCTGTAATTGGCCGGGATGATGTAATCCGGCGCGTCATAACTGCACGAGACGTTGGCAGCGGAGGGATCAACGATCAGCTCGGCAGGAAAGGGGGAAAGCTTTATCTCCGTCGGACCGGCAGGCGTATCGCCGCCGCGCGGCAGAATCACAAATATCACAACGGCTGCCGCTATGAGAACGACGCCCGCACCGATACCGAGGATCAAGCCAAGCTTTGATTTTTTCCCACGGGCAGGAGTCGGAAGGTCATTCTGCGGCGGCTGGGGGACAGCTGGTTTATAGGAGACCGGCTGTTGCGGATATGGCACAGTCTGCTGCCCGGCGGGCGGCGCAGCCGCCATATCCCGCTGCTGCGCATAGGCTTGGACCGGCGCCGTTTTTAAGACTGCCTGCTGCGCGACGTCCAGCGGGGCGCCGCAGGCGGAGCATCTGGCATCGCCGGCGCTGTTCGGTGTCTGGCAGGCTGCGCAAACGGTCTTGGTTTTGGCGCCGCATCTTGTGCAGAACTGAGCGTTTTCGTCAATGGGACTGCCGCATTTCAAACAAAACTTACTCATCGTCTCACGCTCCTCCTCATTTGCCGTCCAGGATGGCGATGTTGGTATCAAGCCAGGCCATCAGCCCCTGATTTGTCTTCTGCACAGCCAGGGCATCCTCCCTGAGCGCGTCCTGCCGGTCCGTCAGATCCTGCTCCCAGCCCAAGCTGATTTTATCAAGATTGCGAACCATGATGCCCATCAGATATTCCCCCGCGTCGGCGCGCAGCGGGTCATCAATCGCCACGGCGCTGAGTGAATAAAACACCGTGTCGTCAAGCTGCTTGAAGGCGTTGATAAAATCTGCGTTGAAGCTCTCAAGGAAGGATGGCACGCTGGCAGCCTCCAGCGCTGTAATCGCTTCACCGATACCTGCGCTGTAAGCGTCGTAAATTGCCTGCAGCTCAGATTCCTGAATATTTTCCAGATCGCTGATGCTCTGGCTGACCTGCAGGATGGTGCCTGCATAGGAGAGTGTCTGGCCGTATTCCAGCAGGATGCTTTCAAGGGTTTGGAGGGCATGTTTCTCCGCGGCCTGAAAGCTTACAAGATCAGGCATATTTGGCACTGTCCTGCGATCAATGCCGCTGAGCACCGCTTGAATCTGATCCGAATAACCGGTCAGAATATTCTGGTACTTCTCAAGAAACTCTGCGGTGAACTCCTCCTCAGTATCGGACTCTTCTTCCAGCATACCGAGGTCCTTATCCGCTAAAATCTTGTCAATAAGCTCCAGCTCGCCTTTTGAAGCCTTCAGATAGTCAAGAATTTCCTTATTTTCATCTGCAACGGGCATGCCCGCCGCTTTTGTACCGCCGTCCGTCTGGCCGGCAGCAGACCCGGCCGCACAGCCCGCAGCGCCGAGAACGAAGACCAGCGCCAGGAGGCCTATGATGACGCGTCGCTTTGGTCGTACCATTTTTGACTCACCTCTCTCACTTTTTATTCTCTAATAAACATATACCCTATTTAGTTTTTAATGTAAATATGTATCTGGGAATTCATCATAGATTAATGTGAAATATAACCGGCTACCCTAAAAATCAGCGCTTAAGCACAGGCGGCTGTTATCTGACATCCACTTTTTGTTGACTTTTAGTAAAAAGTGGATGATAATTTACTATAAAGATACATTTTTATTTTTTTCCTGTATCGATGCATGCAAAATTCCGGAGGTCTGTATGAATATCTATCTGATCCGGCACGGAGAAGCGCAATCCGGGAAAACTGTTGATTCATCATTCGGACTGAGCTGCCTCGGCGTTTTTCAGGCAAAGTGCCTCGGGAGCCGTCTGTCGCAATATCAGATAGAAAGAATTTATACAAGCGACGAATCCGGCGCCGTACAGACGGCGGATATCATCAACAGGTATCTGACGGTGGATATTTTTAAGCGCGGGGAGCTTCGGGATATCGATAAAGGCAGCTTTCTGCGCGGTTGGGAGTTTGTCAACGAATTCCACCCCGTATTTTCCGAAAAGTACTCCGAGCATGCGGAGGATGTGCCTTATCCCGGAGGCGAGAACGGCCTTGATGTGATGCTTCGGTCAAGCAATGTCATTAACGAAATATTGAATTCCGACTGCAACAACATCGCGGTTGTGACACATGCCGGGACGATCCAGTCGCTTATCTGCGGTGCATTGGGTCTGGGACAGGCACGCCGTTTTTTTATCGGTGCACCGTTTGAGCACTGCAGCATCAGCATCCTGACATTTGACAAAAAGGACGACCGGTTTTATATACATACAATCAACGATCACGCGCATCTGGAAATCCTGAAGGCGCGCCGTTAAGACGTGTGCCGGGAAGGGTCCGTCATCATATCAAGTAATTAACCTGATAAAGGTACCGTATTCAAGGAAATACAGTACCTTTATTTTCATCTGAACACATGCGATTCGTTCATGTTTATTAGATTTATGACGATAAATAATTAAGTACATTCAAAGTGGCGTTTCACATAAGTTATGAGCCGCTCCTGCACAAATAATTATGTGATATTTCAGTTGATTTTAAAAAAATATAAGAGTAGAGTAGCCCTCATGGAAAGGGTGTGACGGGGTGATCGGCTTAGCTGTCGGGATCGCTGCGGGCGCTGTTCAATTCTGGCTCCTGACAAAATTCACCCGGTATGTCACGAGCGGCGGTATTACGCCTTTTGTCGTAATGCTGGGCTTCCTCCAGCTGCTGTTGCCGTTCGGTGCTTTGCTGGCGGTTGCATTTCTGCGGCGGCAGGACCTGTTGTTGGCCGGTGTCGGCATCTCCGGGGCACTGATCGGCGGCTTATTTGTCAGGTTTCTTCTGATGCGGCTGAAAAAGAAAGCCGGGGAGGATAAAAATGATTGACTGGATTTTGCTTTTTATCGCTGTGGCTGTTACCATGGCCGGCTTTTTCTGGCGGAAGAGCGCCGTAAAAAAGCTCCAGGCTGAAGCCAAGCCAAGCAAGCGCCAAAGGCGGCCCAAAACATTCGCGACGCTCACCATCGTCATCGGTGCGTATCTATTCGCCACGCGCGTTTTGAATCTTATTTTCGGCGTCCCTGCAAAAGATGAATTGACAGTTAACCTCTTTGCCGAGCGTGTCGAACTGCTTGGCCTCAATCTGAGTACGACGATCGTCTATACCTGGTTAGCGATGGCAGTTTTGATAATCGCAGCGCTGGTTTTACGTCTGACGGTTATCCGCCGCATGAAGGACCGGCCCGAGGGTGTCCAGAACGTCCTGGAAGCGGCCGTGGAAGCTGTGGTCAATTACGTCCACAGCAAGGCGCACGGTATGGGTGAAGGCTTTTCAGCCTATATCTTTACAATCGCCGCTTTCCTGATTATGTGTGCCGTTCTTGAGCTGTTCGGCTTTCACACGCCAGCTGCCGACATTACCATGACCTTTGCTCTGGCGTTCATGACATTCGTGCTTATCAATGTCTACGGCATCCGGCGAAAGGGGCTAAAGGGACGGGTCAAGGCGCTGGCCTCTCCTTCCCCTGCGATATTACCGATCCGCCTCATCACCGATCTCGCACTGCCGGTTTCCATGTCAGCCAGGCTTTTCGGCAATATGCTCGGCGGTATGATCGTCATTGATTTGATTTATGATTCACTGGGGAATTACGCTGTCGGTATTCCCAGCATGTTCGGTCTGTATTTTAATGTGTTTCATCCGCTGATACAAGCGTTTATATTCGTTACATTGACACTCACATTTATTAATGAAGCAACGGAGTAGGAGGATAGAAATATGACCAATGCAATTGGTGTGGCACTTTGCCTCTTGCCCTGTGCTGCGGCAGGCCTGTCGATGGGGCTTGCCACAGGCCGGGCGGTGGACGCCGTGGCACGTCAGCCGGAGGCCTCGGGCAAAATCAATTCGATTCTGCTGCTTGGCCTGGCCCTGACGGAATCGGCCGCAATTTACGGGCTTGTTATTGCTCTTCTCATGCTGTTCACGAAATAATTAGAAGGAGGCGGCACTGGTGGAGCTGTATCCTCTGGATATCCTCATACACATTATCAATATTGTTGTTCTTTTTCTGCTGCTGAGACTGATTCTGTTCAAACCGGTCTCCCGTTATCTTTCAGGGCGTTCAGGACGTATCAGCGATCAGCTGGCAGAAGCCGAAACAAGGCTGAACGAAGCCGAAGCGCTCCGTCAGGAATACCAGAAACAACTTGATAAAGCTGTAGAGGAAGGCCACGACGTCATCCGCGACAGCAAAACAAAAGCAACGCAGGAAGCCCAGGCCATCCTTGCCGACGCCAAGGCTCAGGCAGACAGATATTACGATGAGGCACAGGAGCGGATCTCAAAGGAAAGGGACCGGGCTCTGGAGCAAATGCGCCAGGAGGTTGCGCAGCTTTCGGTTGATATCGCCGCGCGGATTCTCAAACGAGAGGTTACCGGGGCGGATAACCTGGCGCTGGCCGAAGAGTTCTTTAATGAATTGAGGAAGAAATGAAAAAACCCGTTCTTATGATAGCCCCGTCTGTCGACGAGCGCACGATTAGGCTTATCTGCGACGAGTTTACCGCGCTCTTCAATGAGCCGTTCGATTTTGATGTGATCAGGGATGAGAAGCTTATCGGCGGTTTTATTGCGATGATCGACGGCAAGGTGTACGACACAAGCTTTTCGTCACGGTTGAATGGTATTTGCCGCCAGATGACCCAATAGAGGTGGTTCAATGATTGATTCGACATTTACGACTGTCGGCGCATTTTTAAAGCAGCGCTTGTCTGCTTTTGAGCCCGATACGAACGTTTATGAATACGGCGTTGTGCAGAGTTACAGCGATACCATCGTTCAGGTTAGCGGACTCTCCAACTGTAAATACGGCGAACTGCTGGAATTTGAAAGCGGCGCTTACGGCCTGACGATGGATCTGCGCCTCGGCGGTGTCGGCGCAGCGCTCCTAGGCGGCTCAATTGAGACAGCCAGCGTGGTGCGTCCCACGGGGCGTGTCGCTGAGATTTCAGTCGGCGAAGCACTCCTGGGCCGTGTCGTGGACCCCATCGGACGTCCGATTGACGGCAAGGGCGATATCAGAGCCAAGCTGTCGCGGCCCATCGAGTCGGCAGCGCCCTCCATCATGGATCGGTCTCCCGTCAATACGGCCCTGGAAACCGGCATCATGTCCATCGACAGCATGATCCCCATCGGCAGGGGCCAGCGGGAGCTCATTATCGGGGACAGACAAACCGGAAAAACCTCCATTGCTCTGGCGGCGATCATAAATCAGAGGGGCCGCGGTGTATACTGCGTTTACTGCGCCATCGGACAGAAAGCTTCTACTGTTTCAAGCCTTGTTCATACCCTTGAAAAAAACGGTGCACTGGAGAATACGGTGGTCGTCGCGGCTTTCGGCAGCGACGCCCCTGCCATGCAGTATATCGCACCCTACGCGGCCTGCGCCATCGCAGAGGAATTCATGTATAAGGGCAAGGATGTGCTTGTGGTCTATGACGACCTGAGTAAGCACGCTGTCGCATACAGGGCCATGTCCCTTCTTTTGCGCCGCCCCTCCGGACGCGAAGCCTATCCCGGCGATGTTTTTTATCTGCACAGCCGCCTTTTGGAAAGAGCGGCGAAGCTCAGCCCGGAAAGGGGCGGCGGTTCGCTGACGGCGCTGCCGATCGTTGAAACCATGGCGGGCGACATCTCCGCATATATTCCGACGAACGTCATATCGATCACGGACGGCCAGATCTATCTGGAGACCGAGCTCTTCAACGCTGGCATACGGCCGGCCATTAATGTCGGCCTGTCCGTCTCGCGCGTCGGCCGCTCCGCTCAGAATCAGGCGATGCGCGATGTTTCCGGCAGTCTGCGGCTTCAGGTTGCCCAATACCGTGAGATGGCCGTGTTCGCCCAATTCGGCGCGGACATCGACGATACAACGGCCAACATGCTGAAAAACGGTGAGCGCCTGATAGAGCTTCTCAAACAGCGTCAGGACCAGCTCTTTTCCCTTTCGGAGCAGGTTTCTCTTTTCTTCGCCGTTTCCAAAGGCCTTTTCAACGGGCGCAGCAAGCACGATATCGACGGCGTACGAACGGCCCTGCTGCAATACCTGCATACGAACGCGCCTTCTGTCTTGAAAAGCATCGATACCACAGGCGCGCTGACAGAGGACGACAAAACCGATCTGCTGCGGATGTTTGAGCGGTTTGCAGAAAGCGGGGGCGGCCATGGCAAGTCCGACTGAGATACGCCATCACATTGCCGCTGTTGACCAGACGAAAAAAATCACCGGGGCGATGGAGATGGTCTCGTCAACGCGCATGAAGCGTGTGATGAGCCATATCGAACAAAACAGGCGTTATTTTGACAGCGTCCAGCAGACAATGAAGAAGCTTTTGACGACCTCCCAGGGCGTATCCCATCCTTATCTGCGCGGGGTCCCCGAAAACGGTCATTGCGCCTATATCGTCATCTCCGGCGATAAGGGCCTGTGCGGCTCATATAACCACAATATCCTTCAGTTCGCCCTCGCTAATATCCGACAGCACGAGAAGCATTCCGTCATTACGATCGGTAACACGGCGGAGGACTTCTTCAGATCCCTCGGAGTGATCCCCGATATCACCCTGCTCGGGATTGCGCAGGATCCGGCGCTCGCCCGTGCACGCATTCTGATCCGAGACATTATGAACATCTTCGAAAGCGGCGAGACAGACGAGGTGCGCGTCGTGTATACCTCGTTTTACGGCGAAACGAAAAATCAGCCGGTCATGCGCCGGCTGCTGCCGATTCTCCTCGATGATTACGCCGAAATTTCCGGTGCCGAAACACTGTCTGAAATCATATTCCACCCATCGCCGCAGGAGGTCTTCGACCTGCTCGTTCCGCAGTATATCCTCGGCATCCTTTTCGGCGTCATGGTCCAGGCGTATGCCAGCGAGCATTTCGCGCGGATGAACGCCATGCACAACTCTACGACAAATGCCCAGGAAATGCTCAAAACACTGCGTACCAAATACAACATGGCCCGGCAGAGCGCCATTACCAACGAGATTGCCGAGATCACCGGCGCCGCTGAAATCCTGAGAAAAGGAGAAACTTAATGATGGCCGGCAATACTGACGGCGTGCTGGTTAAAATCAGCGGCCCCGTCCTTGACGTGCATTTTATCAATGCCGATAAAGAACCTCAGGTCAACGACCTGCTTGTTACGGCCGACGGCCGCCACATGGAGGTCGCCGCCATTATCTCGCCCGGCATCGTCCGCTGCGTGGCGCTGGACGCTACCGATGGTCTCTCCTGCGGTACCACGGTAAGAAACACAGGTCACGGAATCAAAGTGCCGGTTGGCAGGGAAGTGCTGGGGCGCGTCGTCGACGTATTGGGACGCCCTCTCGACAACGGTCCTCCAATTGTGACCGAGCAGCACTGGGAAATCCATCGCAAGCCTCCGGCTTTTACGGAACTGACGCCGGTCACCGAGTTCTTTGAAACAGGCATCAAGGTCATCGACCTGATCACGCCCTATTCAAAGGGCGGTAAAATCGGACTATTCGGCGGCGCGGGCGTGGGTAAAACGGTTCTGATTATGGAGCTTATTTACAATATCGCCAACATGCATGGCGGGTATTCTGTCTTTGCGGGTGTCGGCGAGCGAAGCCGAGAGGGCAACGAGCTCATCAATGATATGAAGGAATCCGGCGCTCTTGCAAAAACGGCGCTGGCTTTCGGCCAGATGAACGAACCCCCGGGCTCGCGTATGCGCGTCGGACTGACGGGGCTCACGATGGCAGAATATTTCCGCGATGTGATGAACCGGGACGTACTCCTGTTCATCGACAACATTTTCAGATATGTTCAGGCGGGCAACGAGGTTTCGGCGCTGCTGGGACGTATGCCTTCCGCTGTCGGTTACCAGCCGACGCTGGCCAACGAGCTGGGCAGCTTGGAGGAGCGGATTGTCTCAACAAAGAGCGGCTCGATCACATCGGTCCAGGCAATTTATGTGCCGGCCGACGACCTGACAGACCCTGCGCCGGCGACGATTTTTACCCATCTTGACGCCACAACCGTACTGTCGCGCTCCATCGCCGAGATAGGTGTTTATCCGGCCGTCAGCCCGCTGGAATCCTACTCCCGCATTCTTGACCCGGCCATTGTGGGCGACAGGCATTACGATACCGCCGAGGGTGTGCTGGCTTGCCTCAATAGATACCGGGAGCTTCGCGACATCATTGCCATCCTCGGCCTGGAGGAGCTTTCCGAGGAAGACCGCAAGACCGTCTACCGCGCGCGGCGTATCCAGCAATTCCTATCCCAGCCCTTTAACGTCGCCGAGCAGTTTACCGGCAACAAGGGCCGGTATGTTCCGCTGGAGGATACGATCCGTTCCTTCGAGGCTATTCTGGGCGGCGAAACCGACAGCTATCCAGAGTCCGCTTTTTCCATGGTAGGCGACATTGACGACGTTTTCGCCAAGGCTAAGAATCTGAATATATGAATATGAGAGGGGGCATTAGCACGTCAACGCTTTTTAAGCTCTCGGTCATCACACCGGAGCATGAGGTTTTTGACGGCATGGTGGAATCGCTGACAGTGACGACCCTGGACGGACAATATGCCATTATGGCCGGCCATGCGCCGATCGTTATGCCCCTTGTTGTCGGATCGATTCGGATAAAAACACCCGACGAGACTGTTGAGGTCTTTAACTCTGAAGGTTTTCTTGAAATCGACAGAGCGGGTGCAACAGTCTATGTCCAGGCCAGCGAAACACCGGAGGAAATTGACAAATTCCGCGCCGAGGAAGCCCGGATCCGCGCCGAAGAGCGCTTGCGCCAAAAGCAGAGTAACCGCGAATACCAGCAGTCGAAACTGGCCCTGGCCCGCGCCATGGCAAGGCTTCGGGTCATGAAGCAACGGAAATTCAACGAATAAAAAGCAGCCGGTCGTATTGGAAGGCCGGCTGCTTTTTCTGTACCTGCTTGCCTACTTTCTGCTCAGGCAGTTATGGAGCATGATGGCTGCCATAACGCGGGTCGAAATATCGTTTGGCTTAAACCTGCCGTTCTGGTCGCCACGGATGATGCCGATCCCCCTGGCAATGGCCACATACCCCACAAGACCGGCGGGTATCGTTTTGTCGTCTTTGAAACCGGCTCTGAAGATTCCGGGGAGCACGGCCACTTCCCTGTATCCCAGCGCGTTGACAAGGTATTTGACGTACTCGGCACGCGTTACCGGCTTTGTTGGATTTTTTTCCTCCCGGGTCAGTATTCCAAGCGAATAGGCGGCATCATAAATCTCCTCGCTGCTTTCCGCGCTGTCAGCGCTCACGGGAAGCGGCATGTAGTTTCGGCCGGTGGCGCTCAAAATGAGTACAAGCGCGTCCTCCTGGGTCAGCTGCGAAGCCGGCTTGAACGAACCGCCCTCAAATCCAATGCCGTAGCTGGCCAGCTGTAAGACAACGGCGGCGTACGGGTTTCCTTCAATATCGTTATACTGCATCCCGCCGTCCGTATTTTTAGAAGCCTTCAGCAGCTCGCCGGAAATTGCGTTGACCCCCCAAACGGCGGTGTCCTCAGCTGTATAGGCAAGCAGGAGACCGCTGGCATGTGTGGCTTGCGGAACGCTGACATATCGGAGCGCCGTGCCCGCCCCGGCAGAGTACTTTTCGGCCGCCGTTTCTTTTGCGATCGCACCGGCTGCTGAGACGAAGGCCACATCATATTCATACCAGTTTGAGTAGAAGCTGGTCACATAACCGGTGTCGGCGTCAATGCCGACACTGATGTAATTCTCCGGGAAGCTGATGCTGTCGTGTGTGCGGTTAAACAGGAATTGATATGTACCGTCCCGGGGTGAGGTGCTCTCGGGCGACAGCGCGGTCTGTTTCAGCTCTTCCGGCAGGATCTTTCCTGCAAAGGACCGCGCCGTTGCCTCGGCCTGTTGCGGCGAATATTTATATGAAGGTATCTCATCGGGGTTATTTTCGACAAAGAGCCTGTTGCTGCTCAGGGACAGCAACCTGCCCGTCCTGGCATCCATCGTGATATACCTGTATTGCGCCGCATCATCCTTCGGTACATACGTGAGCTCCATCGTCGCTGTTACCCGGGTCTGCTCCTTTGCATCCTCATAGGTGTAGTAATTGATATAGCGCAGGATAAAATTACTTGTCAGGCCAAGCTCCGCGTAGGAGCGGAGCATACCTTCAAGCTCGCTTTGGGACAGGACGCCCTGCAGCTGCTCGACAGCCGCCTGCTCAACCTCCGTCAGCCCCGCGCCGGCGGGCGCTGCCGATGGTGATGCTGCCATATCTCTGCTGTTAAGGTCCGGCCTGCCGTCCGACCAGTCCAGCTTGCTCAGGTCCAGAAGCCGGCCTGTCGCGGCGTCAACCACATAGCTGCCGTCCGGATTTGGCACATACTGCAGACGCGCCGTGTGTGTCCCGTCTCCCGGGAGCGCGTATATGAGCTTCATGTTCAGCGTGCTTTTCAGGGCTTCCGCCGCAGCGGCCTTATCCGTTGTCGCAGACGGTTTTGTCACACCGCCGTAACTAAGCCCCGAATCGCTCCTATAAAAGCTTGTAACCTTTTTCGATACGGAATTGACACTGACGCTGATGCTGATCGGAGATTCGATGCCATTCAGCTTCAGGGGGCCTCTTAAAGAAAACACTGCATTTCCCGAATAATCAAGTGTGCTGTTCCCCTGCAGCTCGACAGACTCAAGGCTTCTGTCCAATACCCTGTCAAGAAATGCCGCCGCTGCCGACTTCGCTTCGTCGACACTGATTTTTGGGTATCTCGGTATGTTGCTGTAGGGGGTCCTGCTCGTGTCCGGGGCATACTCCTGATAACGGACGATTCTTCCGTTTTCGTTCGCCGTAACATAGAGCTGTTCATTATCACCGGTCCAGTTGAGCTCCCACAGACTCACCGGACCGTATTCGTTGAGCGAGCCGTTGAAGGATGTAAATGCATTTCCGATGCCCAGCGTCTCCTTTACGGAAAGCGTTATTGCCTTCAGTCGTCCGTCCAATGCCCCTTCCCCAGGAGACGGCGCCCCGGAGGCCGTAATAGACAATGACATAAGCAGTGTCAAACAGAGTATCAGCGACAGTGTTTTTTTCACCAATATCAATTCCTTTCACTTTGAGATTTCTCATCTTTCTTATAGACGCCTGCGCCGGCAAATTGTTCCATTCACGCTGCGGTGTTGTGGCAAACCTCAAGAAAACCATCGTCCGCGAACGCTGAACGATGGTTTTCATCAATGTATTATTTCTTTTTCGGGATGATCTCTATCCAGTAACCGTCGGGGTCCTCAATGAAGTAGATGCCCATTGCCTTATTCTCATAGCAGATGCACCCCATTTCTCCATGCATTTTCCGTGCGGCGTCCATATCCTCCACACACATGGCAAGATGGATCTCATTATCGCCGAGTTCATACGGCTCCGTCCTGTCACGGAGCCATGTAAGCTCCAGCTGATGCCCCGTCCGGCCGTCGCCCAAAAAAACAATGGTGAAGCTGCCGTCCGGCGGGGAAACACGCCGCTCCTCCAGTAGCCCCAGCGCCTTTTTATAAAAGGTTACGCTCTCGTCCAGATTCAGGACATTGAAATTATTATGCTTAAACGTAAATTCCATCATTAACCTCCAATTTGTGCTTCGATAAGTGCTGTTTATGGTTTCGCCGCATACTTCAGCCGCTCCCCTACCGCCAGTTCGTCACACCGGTTGTTATGGGCGTTCTCGGCGTGGCCTTTGACCCAATGGAAGGTCACCTCGTGCAGCTCGAGGAGCGGGATCAGCGTCAGCCAGAGGTCGACGTTTTTCACGTCGCCGTCCCGCCGCCGCCAGCCTTTTTTCCGCCAATTGGTCAGCCAGCCCTCGTTCACGGCGTTCACGACATATTGAGAGTCCGAGTAAAGGTCAACCTTACACGGCTCCCTGAGCGCTTCTAGCGCCGTGATGACGCTTAAAAGCTCCATCCTGTTGTTCGTCGTCTCCGGCGCTCCGCCGGAGAGCTCCTTTACCTTGTCCCCATACATCAGAATTGCACCCCAGCCACCCGGACCCGGATTTCCCGAACACGCACCGTCGGTGTAGATCGAGACCTTTTTCAAATCACCACTCCCTATATGCCTTCCCCTCCGGGGAAGGTGGCGCGGAGAGCCTTCCCAGAGGGTTCCTCGCGCCGGATGAGGTCATTCCTCAGCCTCGGAATCTTCTTCTTTTTCCGTCCGCGCAATTGAAATAACCCGCGCGTCATCGCCGATGCGCATGAGCTTGACGCCCTGGGTGGCGCGGCTGTAAGTGCTGATATCGGAGGCCGCCATCCGTATGATCGTACCGTCGTCGGATATGATCAGCACGTCGTCGTTGTCGTCGACAACCTTGACGTCGGCCACCTTGCCGGTTTTCTCCGTGATATTATAGTTTTTCAAGCCGAGGCCGCCGCGGTTCTGCGCTTCTCTTTCAGCGCCGTCACCGCCGCGCATATACTCTTCAATAGGCGTGCGTTTGCCATAACCGTTTTCCGTGACGGTGAGGACCGTCCCGCCCTCACGCGTCCGCGCCGCGCCGACGCAGTAGTCGCCTTTCCTCAGACGGATGCCGCGGACGCCGGCGGCCGTTCTGCCCATAGGCCGGATGTCCGTCTCGCTGAAGCAGATCGCCATACCGTCGTGGGTGGCGATCAGTATCTTCTTCTGGCCGTCCGTTTCACGAACAGAAATAAGCTCATCGTTTTCATTGAGCGAGATGGCTCGGATACCAACATTGCGGATGTTTTTAAGCTCAGACATTTCCATGCGCTTCACCGTTCCGCTTTTCGTGATAAACACGATATAGACCTGCTCGTCATACTCGCGCATACGAATCATGGCGGAAACCTTTTCACCCGGCTGCAAAGGCAGGATGTTGATGATATTCGTACCCTTGGCCTGCCTTCCTGCCTCCGGAATCAGGTAACCCTTTTTCTTGTAGACCCTGCCCAAGTTTGTGAAGAACAGGATAAAGTCATGGGTCGACGCCGTGAATACAGTTTCCACATAATCTTCCTCACGGGTCGTCATCGCCATGATGCCGCGTCCGCCGCGCCGCTGGGCTCGGTAGGTATTGGCAGGCATGCGCTTGATGTAGCCTCCGTGTGTGAGGGTGTAAACACACTCCTCTTCATCGATGAGGTCCTCAATATCGATCTCATCCTCAACAATGGCAATCTCTGTTTTTCTCTCGTCGCCGTATTTTGCTTTGATCTCCGTCAGTTCCTCAACAAGAACCGATTTCAGAAGCTCCTCGTCCGACAGGAGGCGGAGGTAATAGGCGATCTTCTCCTGAAGCTCTCTGTATTCCGCCTCAATTTTTTCGCGCTCAAGGCCCTGCAGCCGCCGCAGCTGCATTTCCAGGATGGCCTGGGCCTGCACCTCCGACAGACCAAAACGCTCCATCAGACGCTCCTTGGCATCGTTATAGCTGGAGCGGATGACTCGGATGACCTCGTCAATATTGTCAACGGCGATACGAAGTCCCTCCAGAAGATGGGCGCGCTCCCGCGCTTTGGACAGATCATATGTCGTCCGCCGCCGGATGATTTCCTGCTGGAAAGCTATATACTCTTCAAGAATCTGTTTTAATGACAAAATGCGCGGCTGGGACTGGTTATCCACAAGCGCGAGCAGAACAATTGCAAATGTCGTCTGGAGCTGGGTGGCTGAAATAAGACGATTCAATACAACCTGTGCGTTGGCGTCGCGCTTAAGCTCGATGACAATTCGCATGCCATCCCTGTCGGACTCATCGCGGAGCGCCGAGATGCCGTCGATTTTCTTGTTTTTCACATTCTCGGCAATCGATTCGATGAGCCGCGCCTTATTGACCTGATACGGCAGCTCGGTAACGATGATGCGTGTCCGCCCCTGGCCGAATTCCTCCATCTCTGTCCTTGCGCGGACATAAACCCTGCCCCGGCCTGTGGTGTAAGCGGCACGGATACCCGCCCGCCCCATGATAATGCCTTTTGTGGGGAAGTCGGGACCCTTTATAAACTCCATGATGTCGTCGAGCTCGGCATCTTTGTTTTTTATCACGCAAATAGTGGCGTCGATCACCTCGCTGAGGTTATGCGGCGGTATATTTGTCGTCATACCAACGGCTATGCCGGAAGACCCGTTGACCAGCAGGTTCGGGAACCGGCTGGGGACCACGCGCGGCTCCTTCCGGGTCTCGTCATAGTTGGGAATCCAGTCGACCGTCTCTTTTTCGATATCGCGCAAAAGCTCGTTTGATATCTTGGACATTCTGGCTTCCGTATAACGGTAAGCCGCCGGCGGGTCGCCGTCGATGGAGCCGAAGTTGCCGTGACCGTCAACAAGAGTATACCGCATGGAAAAGTCCTGAGCCAGGCGTACGAGCGCGTCATAGACGGAGGCGTCGCCGTGGGGATGGTACCGGCCCAGAACGTTACCGACGGCTGTCGCCGATTTTCTAAACGGCTTGTCGCTCGTCAGATTATCCTCATACATTGAGTACAATATACGGCGGTGCACGGGCTTCAAGCCGTCACGCACGTCGGGCAGCGCCCGGGCTACAATGACGGACATCGCATAATCGATAAAAGAATTCTGCATCTCGTCTTCAAGCGGCGAGATGACGATCTTTTGTTCAGGGAAGCGGATATCCTCCTGCTCCTTATCCTTTCGAGCCATTTATATCAAACCTTTCACGGTAAAGTTCAAACGTCCAGATTGACGACGTACTTGGCGTTTTTTTCAATAAACTCCTTGCGGGGTTCCACTTTCTCACCCATAAGGACTGTAAATATCTCATCTGCCTTGACGGCGTCCGTCAACTCGATCCTCTTAAGTATTCGTGTTTCCGGATTCATTGTCGTCTCCCATAATTCATGGGGGTCCATTTCACCGAGACCTTTATTGCGGCTGATATCGACCTTACCCTTGCCGTCCTCGCCGCGCAGCTCGGCAGATATCTGGTCGCGCTGGTCATCGCTGAACGCGTAGCGGACGGTTTTGCCGCGCACCAGCTTATAAAGCGGCGGCTGTGCAGCGTATACAAATCCGCCATCGATCAGCGGACGCATAAACCTGAAAAAGAACGTCAGAAG
>JAAYBH010000109.1 GCA_012718935.1 Clostridiales bacterium | reverse complement strand
GTTAAAAGCCACCCGGCGGAAATACGCTGCTATAGCTCAGGCGGCAGAGCGCGTCCTTGGTAAGGACGAGGTCTCCAGTTCGAATCTGGATAGCAGCTCCATAGAAAGCTTACAGCTTTATAGAAAAGGGAGTGTCTCAAAACAGATTTGAGGCACTCCCAGTTTTATCACCCAAAAGCAAAGCAGAAGGGCGTCGAAAATGTTGAAAACATAAGCATTTTTAGAGCTCAGGCGCACTTCAATAGGGCACCGAGAGGTGTCCTGTCGTCTTTATTTGCTTTTTTGTGGATTTAGGAAATCATTTTTTCAAAAAGGTGATTCTGAAGACGGTTTGCTACGTTTTTTGCATACAGCTTGTTGATGTTGTATCCGAGGCATAATAGATAAAGCTCGATGGAGATGTTATGCTTCCCCCGGGTGAGAAACCGCTTGAAGTGGCGGTCGTGTTTCAGAACACCAAAAGCACCCTCGACCTGAATTGAGCGATTAAGGCGAAGCTGTATCCCTTCGGGCGTGGTAATATTTCGCCGGGACTGTTCTCCCAGCTCCACCAGATCACGCTTTACAGTCAGCATCTTGTTGGGATACTTTTTTGATTGGAAACACTTATCCTTGAACTGGCAGCCACTGCAATCACTGCATAGGTAATATGCTGTAGTTTTCACATACCCGTCCTTGGTGACTACGGATTTCTCCTTGAAAAGGGGCAGTTTCCTTCCGGCGGCACAGAAGTAGCAATCCTCGAGATCGTCATACCGCATATTCTCCCGGCGCCCGATTTTCGCCTTGAACTGCTTGCTTTTCTCGTATTCAAAATTTTGCGGCTTGATAAAGCTCATTTGTCCGCGGCTATCAAGATAGAGATAGTTATCCTGGCTCTCGTAACCGGCGTCGGCGACGATTTTACGGTATTTTTTGTGATGACCGCGTTCCATCTCCTTCAGAAACGGGATCAGCGTTCCGCTGTCCGAGCGGTCAGGGTATGCGGTTACACCGGTTATGTACTCGCTATTAACCGCAATCTGCATATTGTAGCCGGGCTTCAGTTGACCATTCCGCATATGATCTTCCTTCATACGCATAAACGTGGCGTCGGGGTCTGTCCGTGAATAGCTGTTGCGGTCTTTTCCCATGACAGTCAACTGCTCTTCATAGCCTTCCCAACGCCCAAGCCAGTCCTTGAGCTTCTCCAGTTCCCGCTGCTCCGGAGTTTTCCGCTTTCCTTTGCCATAAACAAATTCGATACTCGCATACTCTTGCGTTACTTCCTCAACGAGAATACGAAGCTTACCCAGAGTAACGTTACCCTCTATTCCTCTGACCTGGAACGCCGCGCGAACCTGCTCCCGAAGACGGGCCAGGTTCTTCTCCACGCTGCCGCGCCATACAAACGTATACCTGTTAGCGCAGCTCTCCATCTTCGTCCCGTCGATAAAAACGTTCTCGTGGTCCGTTTCGCCCATCTCGTCCAGCTTCCGGGTATACTGGTAGAACAGATCCTCTACTACAGCTTTCAGCCGGCCTGTTCTGAACCGTGCCAATGTGTTATGGTCTGGCACCTGTTCACCCTCCAGCAACCACATGAAGTCGATGTTCTTTCGGCATGCTGCCTCCAGCTTCCGGCTAGAATAGATCCCGTTCATGTAGCCGTAGACCAATACCTTGAAGATGATCCGGGGTTCGGCGGCTGATTTTCTCCCTTTGGGAGAATACGCGCGATACAGCTTACTGTAGTCTAACTCCTCCAGTTGCGCGCTTGCCAGCCTTACCGGGTCATTCGCCGGTATTATTATTTCTGTGTCCATCGGGAGCATCAGCTGTTGATGTTCCCTTCCTTTTGCAGTAAAATCTAACTGCTGTATATTGTTCTTCACAAATCAATTTTACGGCAAAAAAGCGTGAAGGAAAACCCTTTCGGGTCATCCTTCACGTTTTTTGTTGCTGTCTTTTTGAGACAGCCCC